>NZ_JBEOYE010000033.1:0-94033 GCF_040296945.1 Streptomyces sp. NPDC001941
ACAAACGCGACTACATATTCCACGGCACCCTGGCCACCGCAGCCCTCATCATCTGGCTCCGGGACCTCGCCAAAGAGCCATCAGACACGCCCTAGTCCAGCAACTCCGCCACCGCCCCCATGAACCCCTCGTCCAGCATCGTGCGCGCCGCCGTGTCGCGGGAGGCGTCCAGGCCCGCGTCGTGGCAGGCCACGCTGATCAGGTAGCGGCCGAGGACCGTGTGGGTGGAGAACGCCCACTCGTCGCGGGCCGCCGGGCGGCCGTCCGGGGCGAGCAGGCCGCTGTTCTCGACGCCGAAGCCGAACTCGCTGAAGCCCAGCCGCAGTCCCTGGCCGAGCGCCTTGGTGTAGGCCTCCTTCAGGGTCCACAGCCGCAGCAGTTCGGCCGCCTGGCGGTCGGCGGGCAGGCCGGCCAGTTCCGCGCGCTCGGCGGGGGTGCAGACGTGGTCGTTGAGCAGGTCGAACGACATGTGGCGGCCCGCCGGTTCGGTGTCCACGCCGATCCGGCCGTTGCGGCTCACCCCGACGGCGATCAGGTCGTCGGTGTGGGTGAGGCTGATGTCCACCTGGTCCAGGCCGCGCAGGTAGGGCCGTCCGCCGATCTTGTACGCGAGGTCCAGCTCGGCCGGGTCGGTGTGCAGCGCGGCGGCGGCGGTGAACTTGGTGGCCAGCCGGGACGCGACGAAGCGGTAGCGGATCGTCGCGTCTGCGGTGCGCCGGTAGCGCTGCCAGTCGCGGCCGAGCAGCGGCCGCAGGGACGGGTCGGCCACCGCCGCCGAGAGCCACTCGCCCCAGGTGGTGTGGACGACCGCGTTGCCGTTGCGGTCCATGGCCTCGCGCACCCGTTCCCAGGGCGCGGCGGGTCCGCTGACGTGGATCGGCTCGCTGATGCGGCCGGCGTCGACCCGGAGGTCCGTCACCTTCCCGCCTCCTTCGCTTCGGACGGTCACTGGGCGAGTGCCACGGCGTCGAGGTCGCAGCTGCGGCCGGAGCGGTAGCGGCGTACCAGCTCCTCGAGGATCCCCTCGTGGGTGCCGTCGGGCAGGTCGGGCACCGGGATGCCGAGCCGCATCCCCATCCGCCCCAGGGCGCGCACGGCCCAGGCCGGGTCGGCGAGGAACGAGGCGTTGCCCGACTGGTTCTCCCAGACCGCGAGCACCGCCGCCGCGCCGACCACCAGGCTGTAGCGGTCGCTGAGCACGATGACGGCCGGGTCGGGGGCGCCCCGGGCGGGGATCGCCCGGCACTCCTCGCGCAGGGCCCGCAGCTCGGTGGCGAACGCCTCGGCGAGCGCGGCCAGGGCGCCGATCTGCCCGCCGACGCCCCGCGAGGCGGCGAGCCGGGAGGCCGAGCCGAGCAGCGAGGCGGCCATGAAGTCGCCGCCGCCCGCGATGCCGAGCAGCCGGTAGTCGAGGTCGGGGACGTCCGCCTCCAGGCGGAACAGTTCCGGCGGCGGCTCCTCCTCGGCGAACCACGAGCGCTCGGCCAGGCCGCGCAGCTGCGGCACGATCACCGCCTGGCAGGCGGCGCTGCCCGCGTGCCCGAGCCCGGCCACCGGCAGGTCGCGCACCAGCTTGTCCAGCGCGCCGAACTCGGCGCTCTCGTAGTCGAATCCGCGCGCGCCGAGCACGGTGGCCAGCTCGTCCAGGTCCTCCCGCAGCAGGTTGGGCACCACGTACTTCACGGCCGCGGCGAACACGTGCGCGCGGTCGGGCAGCAGGCTCAGGGCGCGCAGCACGACGGTGGACATCGCGTCGCAGGCGAGCAGGTCGGCGAAGACGCCGGTGAGCTGCTTGTGCCAGCGCTTGGCGACGGTGGAGCGGCCGGTCAGCGCGGCCCGTACGGCGGAGTGCAGCACGGTGTCGACGGCCGCGGTGACGACGCCGCAGATCAGGCTGCGGTTGACCTGGAAGGTGCGCAGGGCCAGGGCGACGCCCTCGCCGGAGCGGCCCACCAGCGCGTCGGCGGGCACCGGGTGGCCGGTGAACTCCAGGCCGGAGAAGAGCGCCCCGCGCATGCCGGGCGTCGCCACCCGGGGCAGCTGGCGCACGGTCTCCGCGTCGTCCGCGTCGAGCAGCAGCACCGAGTGGCTGCGCGGGGTGCGGGCGTCGTCGGTGCGGGCCCACACCACCCGGGCGTCCGCGCGCTCCGCGTTGATGATGACGTCCTTGCGGCCGTCCAGCCGGTAGCCCCCGGGCACGTGGGCGGCGGTGAACTCGTGGCGCAGGATGGCGTTGGCGTGGGCCAGCTCGTGGTGCAGGATCGTGGCCCGCCCGCCGCCGGTCATCAGCTCCGCGAGCCGGCGCCGCTGCTCGGGCGTGCCGGCGGCCCACACGGGTCCGGCGCCGAAGAGCGAGGTGATCCCGTACCCGAAGCCGAGGGCCACGTCGCGCCGGAAGACCGGGCGCAGCACGCGGGCCAGCAGGTCGGCCCGGGTGAGCCGGCCGCCGTACTCGGCGGGCACGAACTCGGCGGCCAGGCCCGCGCCGTCGAGCAGCGCCTCGGTGGCGCGCGGCACGGACCGCTGGTCGTCCGCGCCGAACAGCGTGGCGAGGCCGTGCGGGTTGGCGGGGTCGTACGGGTCGCCGAGGCTCGCCTCCAGGCGCGCGGCGCGGACGCGCGCGTCGGCCCCGCGCGGCCCGTGGGGTGCGCGCGGTGCGGCGCCGGTCGTGGCGGTCACGGTCTGTTCCCTGGTCACAGGACCTCTACCTCTCTCGCGCCCATGTGCACGACCTTCGCGCCGTCGGCTCGGGGTGCGCTGGAGCGGGGCTCGACACGCGGTCCACGACCACGGTCGTCGCGCGGCGGTGCGGACGGCTCCGGAGCAGGTGGGACGGCCGGGGCGGGGCGGCGCGGGGCGCGGAGTGGATTCCTCCGTGGCCGGGGGTGCCCCGGGTCGGCAGTACGTCCCGAGCACGCCCCCGGCGTTCCCGTACCGCTCCCCGAGCGGCCCTCGACCGGGGCGCGAGGGCGTCCGTACGGGGACGGGGGCGCGAACTCGTGCGTCACTGCTTGTACGACGCAGCGGGCGCCCCCGCGCGAAAAGGCCGCCCCGGCCCCCCGGACGAGGGGGCCGCGGCGGCCTCGGGCGTCCGGGGAGCGCGGGCTCCCCGCGCGTCACCCGGTCTTGCGGCGGAAGTAGCGCTTCTGCCCGGCCGGGCCGCTCATGTTCTTGACGCGCATGCGGCCCTCCTCGTGCGCGGACTTGGCGCGGGTGGAGTTGCGCTTGCGCTCCAGCGCCTCGCGGAACTTCTCGCGCGCGCTGTCCTCGGAGCCCTCGGCGTTGACGGCGTTGTTGGTGTTGTCGCTCTGCGGGGTGTCGGTCATGCATGCCTCCGTAGGTGGTCGGGTGGCCCTCAGGGGCCGGGAGGTGGGAAGGGGCGGGTCAGGCCGGGTCGGGGACCAGTGACTCGCCGCGGGCCTCGGCGCCCGATGACGACGCGGTGGCCTCGGGGGCCGGCTTCTTGCCCGGCAGGAGCGGGCTGAGCGCGGCCACGAGCAGGAAGACGCCGACGTTGTACCAGAGGGTCGCGGCGGTGGCGTCGCTGAAGCGCTCGGCGCGGGAGCCGGTGCCGGAGTCGGCGAGGCTGAAGAAGATCACGCCGACGACCGCGATGCCCGCGGCCGTGCCGAACTGGATGAGGGCGTTGACCACGCCGGAGCCGGCGCCCGCGTCCTGCGGCGGGACGTCGCCGAGGACGACGTTGGTCAGGATCGGCGAGCACAGGCCCATGCCGAGGCCGACGACGAGCTCCGCACCGGCCAGGTGCAGCCAGGTGACGTCCGCGCCCTCGGTGCGGGTGAACACGATCATCAGCGCGGTGCCCAGGGCCATGATGCCGGTGCCCAGCGCCACGAACGCGCGGCCGTTGGCGGTGCCCTTGCGCCAGGCGATCTGGAAGGTGGCCATGATGCCGATCGGGAAGGCGACGGTCACCAGCGCGGTGCGCAGCGCGGACCACTCCAGGCCGAGCTGCATCTGGTAGGTCAGCACCAGGAAGAACGAGGTGATGCCGGAGAAGGCCAACATGACGACGAAGACGCCGGCGGTGAAGGAGCGCTGCTTGAACAGGGTGGGGGGAACGAGCGCGGAGCCGTCCTTGGCGTGCCGCTTGCGCTGGTACAGGGCGAACGGGACCAGGAGCACCAGGGCGACGGCCATCATCACGAACATCCAGGCGGGCCAGCCCTGTTCGCGGCCCTGGACCAGGGGGAACATCAGGCCGATGGCGGCGATCGTGATCAGTGCGACGCCGGGGACGTCCACGCGCGGGGACGCCTCGGACTTGCTCTCGGTGAGCACCAGGGAGGCCAGGACCACGGCCAGGATGCCGAACGGGACGTTGATCAGGAAGATCGTGCGCCAGCCCAGGCCGAACAGGTCGAGGTCGGTGAGCAGGCCGCCGAGCAGCGGGCCGCTGACGCCGCCGAGGCCGAGGACCGCGCCCATCATCGAGAAGGCGACGACCCACTCCTTCTGCTCGAAGGTCGTCATGATGACCGACATGACCTGCGGCACCATCAGCGCGGCCATCAGGCCCTGGGCAAGACGCCCGCCGACCAGCACGCCCGGGGTCGCGGCGACGCCGCAGACCACCGAGGCGAGCGTGAAGCCGACCACGCCGCCGATGAACAGCCGCTTGCGGCCGAAGATGTCGCCGAGGCGGCCGCCGGTGATCAGGAACACGGCGAACGCGAGGGCGTAGCCCGCCAGCGTCCACTGGGCGGTGGCGAAGTCGGCGCCCAGGTCGTTCTGGATGCTGGGCAGCGCCACCGTGACGATCGTCGAGTCGACGTTGTCGAGGAAGGCCGCGAGGAGGACGACGGCGAGGGCCACCCACTTGCGGCGCGAGGGCGCCTGGGTCTGTGCGGTCTCTGGCGTGGTCACGTGATCAACTCCCGTGTGGAACGGTCTATTCGGGTGGGGGGTGCGTGGTCGTGGGGCGGGCGCGCGGGGACGGGGGTCACAGGGTGCCGAGCACGGCGTCGAGGGCCTTGTCCATCTCCTCGGCCGTGAGCTCCTCGGCGGCCTGCAGCGCTCCGGCGGCGTCGGCGGGGGCCGGCGCCTGGTCGTGCCGGGCGAGTTCGAGCAGCCGGTCGAGCAGGCCGCTCTGGCGCAGTCGTTCGGGCGTGACGCGGGCCAGCGCCCACTGGGCCGCCTGTGCCGGGTCCTGGGGCGGGGCGTCCTCGCCGGACGGCTCCTCGAACGAGAGCTTCCCGTGCAGGAAGTCCGCGATCGCCCGGGGCGTGGGGTAGTCGAAGGCCAGCGTGCTGGGCACGGCGACCTGGGTGTACTTCTCGATGCGGTTCTTCAGCTCGACCGCCATCAGCGAGTCCCAGCCGAACTCGCGCATCGGCTTGTCCAGCGGTACGTCCCCGCTGCCGGAGAGCCCCAGGACGGCGGTGACCTCCTGCTGCACGAACTTGCGCAGCGCGGCGGCGCGCTCGTCGTCGGGCAGGCCCGCGAGCCGGTCACGGAACGCCGACGCCTGCTCGGCGGACTGTCCGGCCTGCTTGGGCCGGGGTCGGACCAGCACCCGCAGCAGCGCGGGCAGCTGGTCCTCGCCGGCCCGCTGGAGCGCGGCCAGGTCGAGCTTGGCGGGCACCAGGTGCGCCTCGGGGCGGGCGAGGGCCGCGTCGAGGAGCGCCAGGCCCTCGTCGGCGGACATCGCCCGGGCGCCCTGGCGGCGCATCCGGGCCAGTTCGGCCTCGCCGAGCGCGGCCGTCATGCCGGAGCCGCCCTGGGCCCACAGGCCCCAGGCGAGGCTGGTGGCGGCCAGGCCGTGCTTGTGGCGGTGCGCGGCGAGGGCGTCCAGGAAGGCGTTGGCGGCGCCGTAGTTGCCCTGCCCCGGCGAGCCGAAGGTGCCGGCGACCGAGGAGAACAGGACGAACGCGGCCAGGTCGAGGTCCCGGGTCAGCTCGTGCAGGTGCCGGGCCCCGGTGAGCTTGGGGGCGAGCACCCGCTCGAAGCGCTCGGCGCTCTGGTTGCGCACCACGCCGTCGTCGAGGACGGCCGCCAGGTGCACCACGCCCGTCAGCGGGTGCTCGCGGCCCGCCTCGGCGACGGCCGCCGCGGCCTCCTCGTGCCGGGAGACGTCGCAGGCCAGGATCCGTACGGAGGCGGCGCCCGCGGCGCGCAGCTCCTCGGCGAGCTCGCCGGACCCGGCCGCCGCCGGGCCCTGACGTGACGTCAGGACCAGGTGGCTCACGCCGTGTTCGGCGACCAGCCGGTGCGCGACCCGGCGGCCGAGCTCGCCCGTGCCGCCGGTGACGAGGACCGTGCCGTCCGGGTCGAGCGCCCTGGGCACGGTGAGCACCAGCTTGCCGGTGTGCCGGCCGGAGGCCATGTAGCGGAAGGCCGCGGGCGCCTCGCGCACGTCGTACGAGAGGTGCGGCAGCGGCGCGATCGTGCCGTCCGCGAGCAGCCCGGACAGCTCGGTGAGCATCCGGTGCAGGTGCGCGGGCTCCAGCGACATCAGGTCGAAGGCGCTGTAGACGACCCCGGGGTGGGCGGCGGCGACCTCGTCCGCGTCGCGGACGTCGGTCTTGCCCATCTCCAGGAACCGGCCGCCGCGCGGCAGCAGCCGCAGCGACGCGTCGGTGAACTCACCGGCCAGCGAGTTGAGCACCACGTCGACGCCGGACCCGCCGGTCGCCGCGAGCCACGCCTCCTCGAACGCGGTGTCGCGCGAGGACGCGATCCGGTCCTCGGCGAGCCCCAGGGCCCGCAGGGTGCCCCACTTGGCGCGGCTGGCCGTGCCGTACACCTCGGCGCCCAGGTGGCGCGCCAGCTGCACCGCGGCCATGCCGACGCCGCCCGCCGCCGCGTGCACCAGGACCTTCTCGCCCGCCCGCAGCCCGCCCAGCTCGGTCAGCCCGTAGTAGGCGGTCAGGAAGGCCAGCGGGATCGTGGCGCCCTGCTCGTACGTCAGCGCCTCCGGCAGCCGCGCCATCAGGTGCCCGTCGCCGCGCGCCTCGGTGCCGAACGCGCCCAGGGCCAGGCCCATGGCCCGGTCGCCGGGCCGCAGGTGGGTGACGCCCGGGCCGGTCTCCAGGACCACGCCCGCGAACTCCAGGCCCAGCTTGGGCGTGGCGACCATGCCGAGCGCGTTCAGGACGTCGCGGAAGTTCATGCCCGCCGCGCGCACCGCGACGCGCACCTCGTGCTCGCCCAGCGGCTCGGCGCCGTCCACCGGCACCAGCTCCAGGCTGTCGATGCTGCCCTTCTCCCGGATGTCCAGGTGCCAGGGGCCCGGCCGGGCGGGCGGGTTGAGCGTGCCGCCGCCCTTGGCCGCCGCCCGCACCAGGCGCGGCGCGTACGCGGCCGTACCGCGCACCGCGAGCTCCGGCTCGCCCTCCAGGGCCAGCGCGCCCGCGAGCAGCCCGGGCAGGGTCCCCGGCTCCGGCTCCGCGCCGTCCAGGTCGACCAGGCGCACCACCCGCTCCGGGTGCTCGCCGCGCAGCGCCCGGACCAGGCCCCACAGCGGCGCGTGCGCCAGGTCGCCGACCGCGTCCTCGGACCGGGCCGCGACCGCGTCCCTGGTCACCCAGACGAGCTCCGCCTGCGCCAGCCGTTCGTCGGCCAGCAGCTCCTGGACCAGGGACAGTTCCGCGAGTACGGCGTCGTGCGCGCCCGCTCCGCCGGCGCCGGTCGCGGTGGCCGCCGACGTACGGTCGAGGACGATGCGGCGCGGTGCTCCGCCGGCCCCGGGCAGCGCGCCCGGGCCGTCGAAGCGCTCCACGCCCAGGGCCCCGGCCAGCTCGTCCCCGGCGCCGAGCACGACCGTGCCGGGCGCCACCGAGGCGCCCTCGGGCAGGTTCACCGGCTGGAAGTCCACCCGGTACAGGTGGTCGGCGGCGGACGGCGCGGTCACCCGCAGCTGATCCGCGCCCGCCTCCTGCACCTGGAGCCCCGCCGCGTGCACCACGGGCTCGCCGGCCGGGTCGGTGGCGAGCACGGTGACCGCGCGGCCGCCGGAGCCCTCGCCGCCGGTCAGCTCGACCCGCACGCGCAGTTCGGTGCTGCCCGTCGCGTACAGGGCCACGTCCGTCCAGGCGAACGGCAGCAGGACCGTGCCCTCGGGCCGCTCCCCCGTGTCCAGGCCCGCCAGCACGTGCAGCGCCGCGTCGAGCAGCGCCGGGTGCACCCCGAAGCCCTCCACCCGGGCGTGCTCCGCCTCGGGCAGCACGACGCGCCCGTAGGCCACCGTGCCGCGCCGGGCGAGGCCGGTCAGGCCGCGGAAGGCGGGCCCGTACTCCAGGCCCTGGCCGCCCAGGGACTCGTAGAACCCCTCGACCGGCAGGGCCTCGGCCCCGGTCACCGGCCAGGCGCCGGAGTCGGCGAGCACTGCCGCACCCGGCCGTCCCGCGCCGTCCGCGAGCCGCCCGGCCGCGTGCTGCGTCCAGGTGCCCGCGTCGGCGGCGGACTCGGGCTGGCTGTGGATGCCCAGCGCCCGCCGCCCCTCGTCGTCCGGGGCGCCCACCCGCACCTGGAGGCGCACCGGGGAGTCCTCGGTGAGCACCAGGGGCTGGGCCAGCGTGAGTTCGGCGACCGATCCGGCGCCGACGGTGCGGGCGGCGGCGAGCGCCAGGTCGAGCAGACCGGTGCCGGGCACCAGGACCGTGCCGAAGACGGCGTGGTCGCGCAGCCAGGCGTGCTCGGCCAGCGAGAGCCGCCCGGACAGCAGGTGCCCCTCGCCGTCGGCCAGCGTCACCACCGCGCCCAGCCACGGGTGTTCGGCGGGCACCAGGCCCGACTGGCGCGCGTCGCCCTTGCCGGAGCGGGCGGGCTCCAGCCAGAAGCGGTCGCGCTGGAAGGCGTAGGTCGGCAGGTCCACCGGGGAGCCGCCGTCCAGGACCCGGTCCCAGGCGACGGCCTCGCCCGCCACGTGCAGGGCGCCCAGCGCCTGGACCAGGGTGCGCACCTCGTCGACGGGCTCGTCGGGGGTGCGGGAGGTGCGCTGGGAGGCGGTGAAGGACGCCGCGCCCTCGACGCAGGCGGCCCCCATGGCGGACAGCACACCGGCCGGGCCGACCTCCAAGTACCGTACTGCGCCGCCCTGTTCAAGGGTGCGCACCGCGTCCACGAACCGCACCGCGTCCCGGACCTGGCGCACCCAGTACGCCGGGTCGGTCAGCTCCTCGGTCGCCCAGGTGCCGGTCACCGTGGACACCAGCGGGATCTCCGGCGCCCGGAAGGCGCACCCGGCGGCCACCTCCGCGTACGCGCCGAGCATGGCGTCCATGTGCGGCGAGTGGAACGCGTGCGACACCTCCAGGCGCCGCGTGCGCCGCCCCTCGGCGGCGAAGTGCGCCACCACGGCCTCCACGGCGGTGGTGTCGCCGCTGACCACGGTCTGCGCGGGCCCGTTCAGGCCCGCCACGGACACCCGCCCGGACAGCACCGCGAGGACCTCGGCCTCCGAGGCTTCCACGGACGCCATCGCGCCGCCGCGCTCGCACGCCTGCATCAGGCGCCCGCGGGCGGCGACGAGCCGGGCCGCGTCGGCCAGGTCGAGCACCCCGGCCACGTGCGCCGCCGCCAGCTCGCCGATCGAGTGGCCGGCGACCGCCGACGGGACGACGCCCCACGCCTGCCACTGCCGGAACAGCGCCACCTCGACGGCGAAGAGCCCCGGCTGGGTGAACTCGGTCTCGTGGACGAGCACCGCGTCCGGACTGTCGCCGGGCGCGAGCAGCACGTCGCCCAGCGGCCGCGACAGGTGCGGGTCCAGGGCCGCCACGACCTCGTCGAAGGCCTGCCGGAAGACCGGCAGGGCGGCGTACAACTGGCGCCCCATGCCGATGCGCTGGCTGCCCTGCCCGGTGAACAGCACCGCGAGGTCGCCCGCGACCGCCTGCCCCTCGGCCGCACCGGCGGGCACCCGGCCCCCGGCGAGCGCGCCCAGGGCGTCGGCCGCCTCGGCGACGGTGGCGGCGGTGACGGCCGCGCGGCGCTCGAAGTGCGTACGGTGCAGCGCCGCCGTCGCCGCGACGTCGGCCAGGCGTACGTCACGTCCCGACAGCCACCGCGCCCAGCGCCCGGCCTGCTCGCGCACCGCCTCCTCGCTCTGGCCGGACACCGGCAGGACGAACGGACCGCCCGCTTCGGCGGGGGCCGACGGCGCGGGGAGGGCCCGCGGCGCCTCTTCGAGGACCAGGTGGGCGTTGGTGCCGCTCAGGCCGAAGGAGGAGACGCCGGCCCGGCGCACCCGGCCCTCACCACGGGCCCACGGGCGGGACTCGGCGAGCAGTTCGAGGCCGCTGCCGTCCCACACGACGTGCGGGCTGGGCTGGTCCGCGTACAGCGTCTTGGGAAGCGTCTCGTGCTGGAGGGCGAGGACCATCTTCATCACGCCCGCCACACCGGCCGCCGCCTGGGCGTGCCCGATGTTGGACTTCGACGAACCGAGGTACAGCGGCCGGTCGGCCGCGCGCTCCGGGCCGAACACCTCGGCCAGCGCGCCCGCCTCGATCGGGTCGCCCAGCGGCGTACCCGTACCGTGCGCCTCGACCGCGTCGATGTCGGCGGGGGTGAGCCGCGCGGCCTCCAACGCCTCCTGGATGACGCGCTGTTGGGACGGACCGTTCGGGGCGGTGAGGCCCTGGCTGCGGCCGTCCTGGTTCACCGCAGAGCCGCGCATCACCGCGAGGACCCGGTCTCCGTCGCGCTCCGCCTCGGACAGGCGCTTGAGCACGAGCACGCCGACACCGTCCGACCACCCGGCGCCGTCGGCCTGGGCCGAGAAGGACTTGCAGCGTCCGTCCGGGGCCATGCCCTTCAGACGGCTGAACTCCACGAACAGGCGCGGGGTGCTCATGACGGTGACACCACCGACGAGCGCGAGCTCGCACTCGCCCTGGCGCAGGGCGGACGCCGCGAGGTGCATCGCGACCAGCGAGGACGAGCAGGCCGTGTCGATGGTGACCGCCGGACCCTGCAGCCCGAGGGCGTACGACACCCGCCCGGACACCACGCTGGACGCGTTGCCGGTGCTGACGTACCCGTCGAAGGCGTCCAGGTCGCGGCCCTGCTCGCCGTAGTCCGAACTCATCGTGCCCAGGTAGACGCCGGTCCGGCTCTCGCTCAGCGCCCCGGGCCTGATGCCCGCGCGCTCCAGCGCCTCCCACGACGCTTCGAGCACGAGCCGCTGCTGCGGGTCCATCGACAGGGCCTCGCGCTGCGAGATCCCGAAGAAGGCGGCGTCGAAGTCCTCGGCGTCCCGGATGAAGCCGCCCTCGCGGGCGTAGCTCTTGCCGACCGCCTCCGGGTCCGGGTCGTAGACGCCCAAGTGGTCCCAGCGGGGCGGCAGTTCGCTGATCGCGTCGACGCCGTCGGCGAGCAGCGACCAGTACTCGTCGGGCGTGGTGACGCCGCCGGGGAGGCGGCAGGCCATCGAGATGATGGCGATCGGGTCGTCGGAGGGGGACGTGCTGTTCTTGCGGACGCGGCGCGCGTTGCCGCCCTTGCCGTTCTTCGTGGCGGCGGAGGGGGCGAGCTTGTCCAGGAGCAGCGAGGCGATGGCGGTCGGCGTCGGGTAGTCGAAGGCCAGCGTCGAGGGCAGCGCCAGACCCGTCTCCGACGACAGCCGACGGCGCAGCTCGACGGCCATCAGCGAGTCGATGCCGAGGTCCTTAAGGACCTGGTCCTTGCTGATCGCGTCGGCCGAGGCCATCCCGAGCACCGTGGCCGCCTCACGCTGCACCACCCGCACCAACGAACCGAGGCGCTCCCCCTCCGGCAGGGCCGCGAGGTGGTCCTGGAGGCCGCCGGAGGCCGCGGGCGTGTCGGCGGCGTTGCGGCGACGGGCGCGCACGAGCCCCCGGAAGAGCGCGGGCAGGGGCGCCGCGTCGTCGGTGGCCCGCTGGAGCGCGGTGAGGTCGAGGCGTACGGGGACGTGGTGCGGGTCCGCGTCCACGAGCGCCGCGTCCAGGGCCTTCAGCGCCTGTGCGTGGCCGAGGGGGGCGACCCCCTGGCGGCGCATGCGGGAGAGCTCCGCCTGGCCGAGGGTGGCGGTGAGCCCGGTGCCGGTCTGCTGCCACAGGCCCCAGGACAGGCTGGTCGCGGGGAGACCGTGCGTACGCCGGTGGGCGGCGAGGGCGTCGAGGTAGGCGTTGGCGGCAGCGTAGTTCGACTGCCCGGCACCACCCAGGACACCGGCGGCGGACGAGAACAGCACGAACGCGCCCAGATCCAGACCCAGTTCGAGGCTCAGCTCGTGCAGATGGGTCGCACCCTGTGCCTTCGGACCCCACACGTGCGCCAGACGCTCACGCGTCTGCGACGTCACCAGACCGTCGTCGAGCGTCGCCGCCAGATGGAACACACCCGTCCACGGACGCGCACTCGACGTCAGCAACGCACGCAGCGCGTCACGGTCAGTGGTGTCACACGCCTCGATACGAACCGACTCCGCACCCGCTTCAGTGAGGGTGGAAATGAGGTCGTCGGCGCCCGGAGCGTCCATGCCCCGGCGGGAGGTCAGGACCAGGTGACGAACCTGGTGCGTACGGACCAGATGGGTGGCCAGAGCCGTCCCCAGCTCACCCGTACCACCGGTCAGCAGGACCACGCCCTCCGGTGCGAAGAGCGAGTCCCCGGACGGAGGGGCGATCGCGGTACGCGTCAGCCGCGCGACCCGCACCTCTCCCCCGCGTACCACCGTCTCCGGCTCCCCGGCCAGGAGGTCGGGAAGCTCGGTGGTGGAGTCCAGGTCGGTCAGGCGCAGGTCCCGCTCCGGGAACTCGGCGCGCACCGCGCGCACCAGGCCCCACAGCGGCGCGTGCGCGAGATCGGTGACACCGTCCCCGGCGTCCACCGCACCCCGCGTCACCCACTGCACGACGGTGCGTTCGAGGCGCGGCTCGGCGAGGAGCGCCTGTACGAGGGCGAGGGCGTCGGCCGTCGTGCCGAAGGCGTCCTCGGCCGCGTCCGTGGCGTCCACGACGAGTCGGCCGGGCGCTTCGGCGCCCTCCCCCAGGGCCTCCAGGGCCGCGTACAGCGCGTCCCAGTCCGCGAAGGACTCCCCGTCCAGGGCGCGGGCCAGACCGCCCGTGCCACCGAGCACCCAGGCGTCGCCGTCGGGCTCGCTCTGCGGCGCGCGCGGGGCCTGGAAGTCGACGCGGTAGAGGTGGTCCACGGACTCGCCCGCCCGGACCTGCTCGGCGGAGGCCTCGCGGATCCGCAGGCCCCGCGCGCGGAGGACCGGGCGGCCCGAGGCGTCCGCGACGGTGAGTTCGAGGTGCTCGCCGGTGGTGGAGTCCAGGGCGGTGCGTACGCGGAGTTCGGTGGCCCCGGACGCGTACAGCTCCACGCCCGTCCACTCGAAGGGCAGGAAGACCTGGGTGTCCCCGGCCTCCCGTACGCCCATGAGGGTGTGCAGCGCGGCGTCGAGCAGGGCGGGGTGGACGCCGAAGCCGTCGGTCCTCAGCGCCTCGGGGACGCGGACGGTTCCGTACGCGGTGCTGCCCTTGCGCCAGAGCGCCTTGAGTCCCTGGAACGCGGGGCCGTAGGACAGGCCGCGCGTCTCGAACGCCTCGTAGAAACCGTCGAGTGCGACGTCCTCGGTGCCGGCCGGGGGCCACTGGTCGGCGAGGTCCGCGAACGGGGCGTCGTCGGGCGCGGCGACCGCGTCCGACAGCTCACCCGTCGCGTGCTGCCGCCAAGGAGCGTCCTCGGGCGCGTCCTCGGGGCGGCTGTAGACGGTGACGGCGCGGCGGCCCTCGGCGCCCGCGCCGCCGACCACGACCTGGAGGCGGACGGCGCCGTCCTCCGGCAGGACGAGCGGGGCGAGCAGCGTGAGCTCGTCGACCTGCGCGGCGCCCACGTGGTGCGCGGCGGCCAGGGCCAGGTCGAGGAGGCCGGTGCCGGGGACCAGGACGGTCCCGAACGCGGCGTGCTCGGCCAGCCACGGCTGCTCGGCGAGCGAGAGGCGTCCGGTGAGCAGGTGGCCCTCGCCGTCGGCGAGGCCGAGCGCGGCGCCGAGCCACGGGTGGTCGGAGACTTCGAGGCCGACCGAACGCACGTCGCCCGAGGTGGTGGGGGTGTCGAGCCAGTAGTGCTCGCGCTGGAAGGCGTAGGTGGGCAGGTCCGGTACGAGTACGTCGGCGGTGGCGCCGAGGACCTTGTCCCAGGCTATGACGTGGCCCTGCGCGTGCAACAGGCCGAGGTTGCGCAGGAGTTGCGCCTCACTGCCATGCTGACGAGCAAGGGAGCCGACGACGATGCCGCCACGGTCGGCGCTGCCGTCGGTGAGCGGCATGGACAGCACCGGGTGCGCGGAGATCTCGACGAAGACCGTGTGGTTGTCGGTCAGGAGCTTGTCCAAGGCACGGTCGAAACGGACGGGCGCGCGAAGGTTGCGGCACCAGTAGGCGCCGTCCAGGTCGGTGCCGTTCGCGATCTCACCCGTCACGGTGGAGTAGAACGCGATGTCCGTGGCGGTGGGCGTGATGGAGGTGAAGTTCTCCGCGAGAGCGGGGAGCAGCGGATCCATCTGGGCGTTGTGGGACGCGTAGTCGACATTGATCTTGCGTGCGTACACGTCCTGCTCTTGCAGGCGGCTGACCAGCTCGTCCAGCTCGGCGGCCTGACCCGAGATCACCGTCGAGCCGGCCGTGTTCACGGCGGCGACGGACAGGGCTTCGCCGTAGGGGGCGATGAACTCCTCGACCTGCGCCAACGGGCGCTCGATCAGGGCCATACCTCCCTGACCAGCGCACGCGAGAACGGCCTGCGAACGCTGGGCGACGATCTGCGAGCCCTGCTCCAGAGTGAGAGCACCGCTCACCACACCAGCAACAACCTCGCCCTGCGAGTGACCGACGACGGCAGCAGGTTCAATCCCGAGGGACCGCCAGTGCGCGGACAGCGCGACACCCATCGCGAACAACGCGGGCTGCACGACATCCACCCGGTCGAACGGCGGATGATCGCCCTCAAGACCAGCGACCACCTCACGCACCGACCACCCGGTGAACGGCCTCAACGCCGCATCGCACGCGTCAATCGTCTCCGCGAACACCGAGCTGCTGGACAGCAGCTCACGCCCCATCCCGACCCACTGCGAACCCTGGCCCGGGTAGACGAACACCACCTTCCCGCGACGCTCAGACCGCCCCGAGACCACGGCATCATGCGCCGCGCCCTCACCCACCGCACGCAACCCCTCCACGAGCCCAGCCAGGTCCGAGGCGACGACACTCGCCCGGTGCTCGAAGTGCGTACGGTGACGGGCCGCCGTCACCGCCACATCAGGCAGCCGTACGTCATCACGCCCCGACAGCCACTCCGCCCACCGCCCCGCCTGCTCCCGCAGCGCCTCACCGGACTGACCCGACACCACCACCGGCAGCGGTCCTTCGACGGACTGCGCCTGCATCGGCGTCTCCGCCACCGGCGGCTCCTCCACCACCACATGCGCGTTCGTCCCGCTCAGCCCGAACGAGGACACACCCGCACGCCGCACCCGACCCTCACCACGGGCGCCACGGACCCAGGCACGCTCCTCGCCCAGCAGTTCGAGACCGCTGCCCTCCCACTGGATGTGCGGGCTGGGCTCCTCGGCGTGCAGGGTCTTCGGCAGGCTCTCGTGCTGGAGTGCGAGCACCATCTTCATCACGCCGATGACACCCGCCGCCGCCTGCGCGTGCCCGATGTTCGACTTCGACGAGCCCAGGTACAGCGGCCTGTCAGCCGTCCGCTCCGGGCCGAACACCTCGGCCAGCGCGCCCGCCTCGATCGGGTCGCCCAGCGGCGTACCCGTACCGTGCGCCTCGACCGCGTCGATGTCGGCGGGGGTGAGCCGCGCGGCCTCCAACGCGTCGTGGATGACGCGCTGCTGGGACGGGCCGTTGGGGGCGGTGAGGCCCTGGCTGCGGCCGTCCTGGTTCACCGCCGAACCCCGGATCACGGCGAGGATCTGGTCCCCGTCGCGCTGGGCGGCCGACAGGCGCTTGAGCAGCAGTACGCCCGCGCCCTCGGCCCAGCCCGCGCCGTCCGCGTCGGCGGAGAAGGACTTGCAGCGGCCGTCCGCCGCCATGCCCTTCAGACGGCTGAACTCCACGAAGAGGGCGGGGGTGCTCATGACGGTCACACCGCCGGCCAGGGCCATCTCGCACTCGCCCGAGCGCAGGGCCTGCACGGCCAGGTGCACGGAGACGAGGGAGGAGGAGCAGGCGGTGTCGACGGTGACCGCGGGGCCCTGGAGGCCCAGGGTGTAGGAGACGCGGCCGGAGACGACGCTGGAGGCGTTGCCCGTACTGACGTAACCGTCCAGGGCGTTCAGGTCGGCGCCCTGCTGGTTGCCGTAGTCGGAGCTCATGGTGCCCAGGTAGACACCGGTGCGGCTGCGGCTCAGGGACTCGGGCGGTATCCCGGCGCGCTCCAGCGCCTCCCACGACGCTTCGAGCACGAGCCGCTGCTGCGGGTCCATCGACAGGGCCTCGCGAGGCGAGATCCCGAAGAAGGGCGCGTCGAAGCCCTCGACGCCGTCGATGAAGCCGCCCTCGCGGGCGTAGCTCTTGCCCACGGCCTCGGGGTCGGGGTCGTACACGCCCAGGCTGTTCCACCGCGACGGCAGGCCGCCGACGGCGTCGCCTCCGGAGGACAGCAGGTCCCAGAACGCCTCGGGGGTGTCGATCCCGCCGGGCAGGCGGCACGCCATGGAGACGACGGCGATCGGCTCGGTGCGCGCGGCGCGTTCGGCGTGGAGCTCCTTCTCGGTCTCGACGAGCGCGCCGGCCGTACGCCGGAGATAGGCCTCGAGCTTCTCGAGCTTCTCGACTTCGGACGCGCTCATTCGCTCACTCCAAGCTTGCGATCCAGGAACTGAAGGAGGTCGTCGGTGCTGCCGGTGTCGATCCCGGCGTCGGGCTCCGGTGCTTCCTCCACCGGGGCCGCGCTCCTGGCGAGGCCGTCGCGCAGGGCGAGCAGGCCGGTGGCGAGCCCGGGCTCGGCCAGCTGGGCGGGGGTGGCGGTGCGCAGGAGTTCGACGAGGCTGTCGATCTGGTTCTTCGTGACGCCCGGTCCGCTCCGGGCCGCGCCACCGGACCCGATGGCGAGCTTGTCGAGGAGCAGGGCCGCGACGGCGGCGGGCGTGGGATGGTCGAAGGCGAGCGTGGAGGGCAGCGGGACGCCGGTCTCCGCGGAGAGGCGGCGCCGCAGCTCCACCGCCATCAGCGAGTCCATGCCCAGCTCCTTGAGGACCTGTTCGGGTCCGATGCCGCCCGCCCCGGAGAGGCCGAGGACGGTCGCGGCCTCGCGCTGGACCAGCTGGGCGACGTGCGGCAGGCGCTCGTCCTCCGGCAGGGCGAGCAGGTGCTCGCGCAGGCCCGAGGGTGTGCCGCCGGACTCGCCGGCCCGGCGGCGCGGGGCGCGCAGCAGGTCGCGGAGGAGTACGGGGACGTCACCGCCGTTGTCGAACTCCCTCTGGAGCGAGGTGAGTTCGAGCTTGACCGGCACCAGGTGCGGGTGCGGGAGGCCGAGCGCGGCGTCGAGGGCCGCCAGCCCCTGGCGCGCGCTGAGCGCACCGATGCCGCGCCGCCGCATGCGGGCCAGCTCGGCCCGGCCGAGACCCGCGGTGAGCCCGACCCCCGCCTGCTGCCACAGGCCCCAGGAGAGGCTGGCGGCGGGCAGGCCGTGCGCGCGCCGGTGGGCGGCGAGCGCGTCGAGGAAGGCATTGGCGGCCGCGTAGTTGGACTGGCCGGCACCTCCCAGGACACCGGCGGCGGAGGAGTACAGGACGAAGGCCGCGAGGCCGAGGTCACGGGTGAGTTCGTGCAGGTGCAGGGCGCCGGAGACCTTCGGCGCGAGGACCCCGGCCAGCCGGTCGGCGTCCTGGGAGGCGAGCAGCCCGTCGTCCAGGACGCCCGCCAGGTGGAAGACGCCGGTCCAGGGGTGGGCGGCGTCGGCGGTGGCCAGGACGGTGGCGACGTCGTCGCGGCGGCTGACGTCGCAGGCGACGACCTGGACGCTCTCGGCCCCGGCCTCGCCCAGTTCGGCCGCCAGTTCGGCGGCGCCGGGGGACTCCAGGCCGCGCCGCGAGGTCAGGACCAGGTGCCGTACGCCGTACGCACGAACCAGGTGCCCGGCCAGCGACCGGCCCAGCTCACCCGTACCGCCCGTGATGAGCACGGTGCCGTCGGGGGCGAGGGGGGCGGCCACAGCAGCCGCGGCAGCGGAACCCGCCGCCGTTGAGGTACCGGCCGCCGGTGAAGTACCGGTGTCCGATGCGGTACCGGCCGCCGGCGGGGCGGCCTCGTTCGTCGTCCTCACGAGCCGGGCGGTACGGACCTCGCCGCCCCGGATCGCGATCTCCGGCTCGCCGGCCATGGCGATCGCCCGGGGCAGCAGCGCGTCGTCGGCGCTCCCCTCCCCGAGGTCGATCAGGCGGATCGCGCGCTCGGCGTACTCGTTGCGCGCCGAGCGGAGCAGGCCCCACAGCGGGGCGCGGGCCAGGTCGCGGACGTCGCCGTCCACGGCCACGGCCACGGCCGAGCGCGTGATCCACACCAGCTCCGTCGACCCAAGACGTGGTTCGTCGAGCAGTCGTCGCAGCGTCAGCAGCGCGGAAGCGGTCAGCTCCTGCGCGGCACCAGCGATGTCAGCACCGTCCGTGCGCGCCGCACCCGCGGCCGTCGCGTCGACGGCAAGTCGAACGGGCGCCGCCCGCCCGTCATCGAGGTGGGCAAGGACAGCATCCACATCAGCCACATGGCCGGCCTCCAGGATTTCGGACACCCCGGTGTCGTCACCGAGGATCCAGATGCCGTCGGCCGCGGCCTCCTCCGTCTGCGGGAGGCGCGGCGTCCGGAAGTCGACGCGGTAGAGGTGGTCCACGGACTCGCCCGCCCTGACCTGCTCGGCGGTCGCCTCGCGGATGGCGAGGCCCTCCACCCGCGCGACCGGCCTCCCGCCCGGATCCGCCACCTGGATGCGGGCGTTGGTTCCGGTGTCGTCGAGTTCGACGCGTACGCGGAGTTCGGTGGCCCCGGACGCGTACAGCTCCACGCCCGTCCACTCGAAGGGCAGGAACACCTGGGTGTCCTGGCCCTCCCCCGACTCCCGTACGCCCATGAGGGTGTGCAGCGCGGCGTCGAGCAGGGCGGGGTGGACGCCGAAGCCGTCGGTCTTCAGCGACTCGGGGACACGGACGGTGCCGTACGCGGTGCTGCCCTTGCGCCACAGCTCGGCCAGGCCCTGGAACGCGGGACCGTACGACAGGCCGCGCGCCTCGAACGCCTCGTAGAAGCCGTCGAGTGCGACCCGCTCGGCACCGGCGGGCGGCCACTGGGCGGCGAGGTCCGTGAACAGCGCCTCGTCGGGCGCGGCGACCACGTCCGACAGCTCGCCCGTGGCGTGCTGCCGCCAGGTGTCGTGACCGCCCTGGTCGGGACGGCTGTGGACGGTGAGCGCGCGAAGCCCCTCGGCGGTGGGTGCGCCCACGTGGATCTGGAGGCGCAGAGGGGTGTCCTCGGTGAGGACGAGGGGTTCGAGGAGGGTGAGTTCGTGGACCTGCTCGGCACCGGTGTGGTGCGCGGCGGCCAGGGCCAGGTCGAGGAGGCCGGTACCGGGGACCAGGACGGTCCCGAACGCGGCGTGCTCGGCCAGCCACGGCTGCTCGGCGAGCGAGAGGCGCCCGGTGAGGACGTGCCCCTCGCCGTCCGCCAGCTCGGTGGCGGCACCCAGCCAGGGGTGCTCGGACACGTCGAGCCCGAGCTGCCCGGCGTTGCCGGACGACTTGGGGGTGTCGAGCCAGTAGTGCTCGCGCTGGAAGGCGTAGGTGGGCAGGGCCGGTACGAGTACGTCGGCGGTGGCACCGAGGACCTTGTCCCAGACGATGACGTGGCCCTGGGTGTGCAGGAGGCCCAGGTTGCGGAGGATCTGGTCCTGGGAACCCTGGTTGCGGGCGAGGGAACCGACGACGATGCCACCGCGATCCGCACTGCCGTCGGTCAGGGGCATGGACAGGACCGGGTGCGCGGAGATCTCGACGAAAACCGTGTGGTTGTCCGTCAGGAGCTTGTCCAAGGCACGGTCGAAACGGACAGGCGCGCGCAGGTTGCGGCACCAGTACGAGCCGTCCAGGTCGGTACCGTTCGCGATCTCACCCGTCACGGTGGAGTAGAACGCGATGTCCGTGGCGGCCGGGGTGATGGAGGTGAAGTTCTCCGCGAGGGCGGGGAGCAGCGGGTCCATCTGGGCGTTGTGGGACGCGTAATCGACATTGATCTTCCGCGCGTACACGTCCTGCTCTTG
Source organism: Streptomyces sp. NPDC001941 (assembly GCF_040296945.1). NCBI lineage: Bacteria > Bacillati > Actinomycetota > Actinomycetes > Kitasatosporales > Streptomycetaceae > Streptomyces > Streptomyces sp. NPDC001941. The sequence goes on from NZ_JBEOYE010000033.1 coordinate 20,257, forward strand.
CAGGCGGCTGACCAGCTCGTCCAGCTCGGCCGCCAGGCCCGAGATCACCGTCGAGCCCGCCGTGTTCACGGCGGCGACGGACAGGGCTTCGCCGTAGGGGGCGATGAACTCCTCGACCTGGGCAATCGGACGCTCGATCAGCGCCATACCGCCCTGGCCAGCCAGCGCGAGAACGGCCTGCGAACGCTGGGCGACGATCTGCGAGCCCTGCTCCAAAGAGAGAGCACCGCTCACCACACCAGCAACCACTTCACCCTGCGAGTGACCGACAACGGCAGCGGGCTCCACACCCAACGACCGCCAGTGCGCGGACAGTGCAACACCCATCGCGAACAACGCAGGCTGCACGACATCCACGCGATCGAACGGCGGGTGATCCCCCTCCTCCCCCAGCAACACCTCACGCACCGACCACCCGGTGAACGGCCTCAACGCCGCATCACAGGCATCCACAGCAGCGGCGAACACCGGGCTGGAAGCCAGCAACTGCGCACCCATCCCCACCCACTGCGAACCCTGACCGGGGTAGACGAACACCACCTTCCCGCGCTCGCGCGCCGTCCCCGTCACCAGTGCGTCGTGCGCACCGCCCTCGGAGAGCGCCGCCAGTGCCTCACGCAGCTCGCCGATTCCGGCGGTCGCCACGCTGGCGCGGTGTTCGAAGTGCGTACGGTGCAGTGCCGCCGTCGCGGCGACATCGGCCAGTCGTACGTCACGTCCCGACGACAGCCACTGCGCCCAGCGCCCGGCCTGCTCGCGCAGCGCCTCCTCGGTCTGGCCCGACAGCACCACCGGCAGCGGTCCTTCGACGGACTCCGTCGCCGCCGGTGCCGGGGCGGCGGGCGGCTCCTCGACGATCACGTGCGCGTTCGTCCCGCTCAACCCGAACGACGACACACCCGCACGCCGCACCCGACCCTCACCACGGACCCAGGCACGCGCCTCGCCCAGCAACTCAAGACCACTGCCCTCCCACTGGACGTGCGGGCTGGGCTCGTCCACGTACAGCGTCTTGGGCAGGACCTCGTGCTGGAGGGCGAGGACCATCTTCATCACGCCGACGACGCCGGCCGCAGCCTGCGCGTGCCCGATGTTCGACTTCGACGAGCCCAAGTACAGCGGCCGGTCGGCCGCCCGCTCGGGACCGAACACCTCGGCCAGCGCGCCCGCCTCGATCGGGTCCCCCAGCGAAGTACCCGTGCCGTGCGCCTCGACGGCGTCGATGTCCGACGGCGTCAAGCGGGCGGTGGCGAGGGCGTCCTGGACGACGCGCTGCTGGGACGGGCCGTTGGGGGCGGTGAGGCCCTGGCTGCGACCGTCCTGGTTCACCGCCGAACCCCGGATCACGGCAAGGACGTCGTCCCCGTCGCGCTCCGCCTCCGACAGGCGCTTCATGACCAGGACGCCGACGCCCTCGGCCCAGCCGGCCCCGTCGGCCTGGGCCGAGAAGGACTTGCAGCGCCCGTCCGGGGCCATGCCCTTGAGGCGGCTGAACTCCACGAAGAGTGCGGGGGAGTTCATGACGGTGACGCCGCCGACGAGCGCGAGCTCGCACTCGCCCTGGCGCAGGGCCGACGCCGCGAGGTGCATCGCGACCAGCGAGGAGGAGCAGGCCGTGTCGACCGTGACCGCGGGGCCCTGGAGGCCCAGGGTGTACGAGACGCGGCCCGAGACCACGCTCGACGCGTAGCCCGTGCTGGTGTACCCGTCGAGCGCGTCCAGGTCGTGGCCCATGTGGCCGTAGTCGGAGGTCATCGCGCCGAGGTAGACGCCGGTCCGGCTCTCGCTCAGCGAGTCCGGGCGCACGCCCGCGCGCTCCAGGGCCTCCCACGACGTCTCCAGTACGAGGCGCTGCTGCGGGTCCATCGACACCGCCTCGCGCGGCGAGATCCCGAAGAACGGGGCGTCGAATCCCTCGATCCCGTCGATGAACCCGCCCTCGCGGGCGTAGCTCTTGCCGACCGCCTCCGGGTCCGGGTCGTACACACCGAGCCCGTCCCAGCGGGACGGCAGCGGGCCGACGGCGTCGCCGCCGGAGGACAGCAGCTCCCAGAACGCCTCGGGGGTGTCGATCCCGCCGGGCAGGCGGCAGGCCATCGAGATGATGGCGATCGGGTCGTCGGAGACCGCCGTCCCACCCTTGCGGGCGCGGCGCGCGTTGCCGTTCTTGCCGTTCTTCGTGGTGGCGGAAGGCGCGAGCTTGTCCAGGAGGAGCGAGGCGATGGCGGTCGGCGTCGGGTAGTCGAACGCGAGCGTCGAAGGCAGCGCCAGACCCGTCTCCGAGGACAGCCGGCGGCGCAGCTCGACGGCCATCAGCGAGTCGATGCCGAGGTCCTTCAGGACCTGGTCCTTGCCGATGGCGTCGGCGGAGGCCATCCCGAGGACCGTGGCCGCCTCACGCTGTACGACCCGCACCAGCGAACCGAGGCGCTCCCCCTCCGGCAGGGCGGACAGCTGGTCGACCAGGGAGTCCGCGGTCGCGGTGGTCGACTGCGCGGCCTTGCGCGAGGTGCGGACCAGGGTGCGGTACAGCGCGGGCAGGGGCGTCCCGTCGTTCGTGGCCCGCTGGAGGGCGGTGAGGTCGAGGCGTACGGGGACGTGGTGCGGGGCCGCGTGCCCGAGCGCCGCGTCCAGGGCCTTCAGCGCCTGGGCGTGGGTGAGGGCGGTGATGCCCTTGCGCTGCAGCCGGGCGAGGTCGGCGTCGTGGAGGGTGGCGGTGAGCCCGGTGCCGGTCTGCTGCCAGAGGCCCCAGGACAGGCTGGTCGCGGGGAGGCCCTGCGCGCGCCGGTGGGCGGCGAGGGCGTCGAGGTAGGCGTTGGCGGCCGCGTAGTTCGACTGCCCGGCACCACCCAGGACACCGGCGGCGGACGAGAAGAGTACGAACGCGCCCAGATCCAGGCCCAGTTCGAGGCTCAGCTCGTGCAGATGGGTCGCGCCCTGCGCCTTCGGACCCCACACGTGCGCCAGACGCTCACGCGTCTGCGACGTCACCAGACCGTCGTCGAGGGTCGCCGCCAGGTGGAACACACCCGTCCACGGCCGCGCACTCGACGTCAGCAACGCACGGAGCGCGTCACGGTCGGTGGTGTCACACGCCTCGATACGAACCGACTCCGCACCCGCTTCAGTGAGGGTGGAAATGAGGTCGTCGGCGCCCGGAGCGTCCATGCCCCGACGGGACGTCAGAACCAGGTGACGTACCTGGTGCGTACGGACCAGATGGGTGGCCAGAGCCGTCCCCAGCTCACCCGTACCACCGGTCACCAGGACCACGCCCTCCGGCGCGAACGCCGGCGCCTCGGCAGCGGACGAGGTAGCCGTACGCGTCAGCCGCGCGACCCGCACCTCTCCCCCGCGTACCACCGCGTCCGGCTCGCCGACCGCCAGGAACGGGACCTCCGACGTGGCGTCGACGTCGACCAGACGCAGATCGCGCTCCGGGAACTCGGCGCGCACCGCGCGCACCAGGCCCCACAGCGGCGCGTGCGCGAGATCGGTGACACCGTCCCCGGCGTCCACCGCACCCCGCGTCACCCACTGCACGGCCGTACGCTCAAGCCGCGGCTCGGCCAGCAGCGCCTGAACGAGGTCGAGGGCGGCGGCGGTCGTCTCGAACGCCTCCCCGCCCTCCCCCGTCGCGTCCACGACGAGCAGGTCGGGTGCCTCGGTCCCCTCGTCCAGCCGGGCGACGAGACCTTCGGCCCGGGCGATGCTCTCGGCGTTCAGCGCGCGGGCCAGGTCGCCCGTACCGCCGAGCACCCAGACCTCGCCGTCCACGTCCTCCAGCAGCCCGGCGGCGGGCTGGTGGACGACCTGGTAGAGGTGTTCGGCGGTCGCCGAGGCGGCGGCGCGCAACTGCTCGGGCTGCGCCTGGCGCAGCTGGAGGCCCCGGGCATGCAGCACGGGCCGGCCCGCGCCGTCGACCGCCCACAGCCGCAGGCTCTCCTGGCCGTCGTCGAGTTCGAGGCGTACGCGGACTTCGGTGGCCCCGGAGGCGTACAGCTCCACGCCCGTCCACTCGAACGGCAGCAGCACCGACGCACCGGCGTCGCGCTGCACCACGGCCATGGTGTGCAGCGCGGCGTCGAGCAGTGCCGGGTGCACGCCGAACTCCCCCGCCGTGAGCGGCTGGGGCAGCCGGATGGTTCCGTACGCGGTGCTGCCCTTGCGCCACAGCTCGGACAGGCCCTGGAAGGCCGGTCCGTAGGACAGGCCACGCGCCTCGAACGCCTCGTAGAAGCCGTCGAGTGCGGCTTCCTCGACGCCGGCCGGGGGCCACTGCGCCGCCAGCTCCGCGAAGGCCGAGCCGGAGGCGGCAGGGTCCGGGTGGGAAGCCGGTTCGGAGAGCGTCCCCATGGCGTGCTGACGCCACGGAGCGTCCTCGGGAGCCTCGTCCGAACGGCTGTAGAGGGCCAGCGGGCGCTGCCCGTCGGCCGCCGCCGCACCGACGACGACCTGGAGGCGCACGGGGGTGTCCTCGGTGAGGACGAGGGGTTCGAGGAGGGTGAGTTCGTGGACCTGCTCGGCACCGGTGTGGTGCGCGGCGGCCAGGGCCAGGTCCAGGAGGCCGGTACCGGGGACGAGGACCGTCCCGAAGGCGGCGTGCTCGGCCAGCCACGGCTGTTCGGCGAGCGACAGACGCCCGGTGAAGAGGTAGCCGTCGTCCGCGGCCGTCCCGGTGACGGCGCCGAGCCACGGGTGCTCGGAGGCCCGGAGGCCGACGGAACGGACGTCACCGGTGGGCGTGTTGGACTCGATCCAGAACCGCTCGCGCTGGAAGGCGTAGGTGGGCAGGGCCGGTACGAGTACGTCGGCGGTGGCGCCGAGCACCTTGTCCCAGGCGATGACGTGGCCCTGGGTGTGCAGGAGGCCCAGGTTGCGGAGGATCTGGGCCTGGGAACCCTGGTTGCGGGCAAGGGAACCGACGACGATGCCGCCACGGTCCGCACTGCCGTCGGTCAGGGGCATGGACAGGACCGGGTGCGCGGAGATCTCGACGAAAACCGTGTGGTTGTCCGTCAGGAGCTTGTCCAAGGCACGGTCGAAACGGACAGGCGCGCGCAGGTTGCGGCACCAGTACGAGCCGTCCAGGTCGGTACCGTTCGCGATCTCACCCGTCACGGTGGAGTAGAACGCGATGTCCGTCGCTGTCGGGGTGATGGAGGTGAAGTTCTCCGCGAGGGCGGGGAGCAGCGGGTCCATCTGGGCGTTGTGGGACGCGTAGTCCACGTTGATCTTCCGTGCGTACACGTCCTCGGCCTGAAGACGGCTGACCAGCTCGTCCAGCTCAGCAGCCAGGCCCGAGATCACCGTCGAACCGGCCGTGTTCACGGCCGCCACCGACAGCGCATCCCCGTACGGGGCGATGAACTCCTCCACCTGGGCAATCGGACGCTCGATCAGCGCCATACCGCCCTGACCAGCCAGAGCCAACACCGCCCGCGAACGCTGAGCGACGATCTGCGAGCCCTGCTCCAAAGAGAGAGCACCGCTCACCACACCAGCAACAACCTCGCCCTGCGAGTGACCGACGACGGCAGCAGGCTCGACCCCGAGGGACCGCCAGTGCGCCGACAGAGCGACACCCATCGCGAACAACGCAGGCTGCACCACATCCACCCGGTCGAACGGCGGGTGATCCCCCTCCTCCCCCAGCAACACCTCACGCACCGACCACCCCGTGAACGGCCTCAACGCCGCATCACACGCGTCAACCGCTTCCGCGAACACCGAGCTGCTGGACAGCAGCTCACGCCCCATCCCGACCCACTGCGAACCCTGGCCCGGATAGACGAACACCACCTTCCCGCGTCGCTCGGACCGCCCCGAGACCACAGCGTCGTGCGCCGCACCCTGGGCAACCGCCTCCAGCCCCTCCACCAGCCCAGCCAGGTCCGAGGCAACGACACTCGCCCGGTGCTCGAAGTGCGTACGGTGACGGGCCGCCGTCACCGCCACATCAGGCAGCCGTACGTCATCACGCCCCGACAGCCACTCCGCCCACCGCCCCGCCTGCTCCCGCAACGCCTCCCCGGTCTGCCCGGACACCACCACCGGCACCGGACCCGCGACGGCCGCCGCCTCCACCGGCGTCTCAACCACCGGCGGCTCCTCCACCACCACGTGCGCGTTCGTCCCGCTCAACCCGAACGACGACACACCCGCACGCCGCACCCGACCCTCACCACGGGCCCAGGCACGCGCCTCGCCGAGCAGTTCGAGGCCGCTGCCCTCCCACTCGACCAGTTCGCTCGGCTGCTCCGCGTGCAGTGTCTTCGGCAGGCTCTCGTGCTGGAGCGCGAGCACCATCTTCATCACGCCGATGACACCGGCCGCCGCCTGCGCGTGCCCGATGTTCGACTTCGACGAACCGAGCAGGACGGGGCGTTCCGGGGAGCGGCCCGGGCCGAAGACCTCGCCGAGGGCTCCCGCCTCGATCGGGTCGCCCAGGGAGGTGCCGGTGCCGTGGGCCTCGATGGCGTCGATGTCGGCCGGGGTGAGGCGGGAGGCTTCCAGAGCCTCCTGGATGACGCGCTGCTGGGACGGGCCGTTGGGGGCCGTGAGGCCCTGGCTGCGGCCGTCCTGGTTCACCGCCGAACCCCGGATCACCGCGAGGACCTGGTCCCCGTCACGCTGGGCGGCCGACAGGCGCTTCAGCACCAGCACGCCCGCGCCCTCGGACCATCCCGCACCGTCCGCGTCGGCCGAGAAGGACTTGCAGCGGCCGTCCGCCGCCATCCCCTTCAGACGGCTGAACTCCACGAACAGCGAGGGGTTGCTCATGACCGTCACACCGCCGGCCAGGGCCGTCTCGCACTCGTCCTGGCGCAGGGCCTGCACCGCGAGGTGCAGGGCGACCAGTGACGAGGAGCAGGCGGTGTCGACGGTGATCGCCGGGCCCTGGAGGCCCAGGGTGTACGAGACGCGGCCCGAGACCACGCTGGAGGCCTTGCCCGTGCTGACGTAACCGTCCAGGGCGTCCAGGTCGCGGCCCAGGTCGCCGTAGTCGGAGCTCATGGTGCCCAGGTAGACGCCCGTGCGACTGTCGGTCAGCGAGTCCGGGCGCACGCCCGCCCGCTCCAGGGCCTCCCACGACGTCTCCAGGACGAGCCGCTGCTGCGGGTCCATGGTGAGGGCCTCGCGCGGCGAGATGCCGAAGAACGAGGCGTCGAAGCCCTCGATCCCGTCGATGAACCCGCCCTCGCGCGCGTAGCTCTTGCCAACCGCCTCCGGGTCGGGGTCGTACACGCCCAGACCGTCCCAGCGGGACGGCAGCGGGCCGATCGCGTCACCGCCGGAGGACAGCAGGTCCCAGAACGCCTCGGGGGTGTCGATCCCGCCCGGCAGGCGGCACGCCATGGACACGACGGCGATCGGCTCCTGCTGACGCGCCTGACGTGCCTCGAGATCGGCCGCACGCTTCTGGAGCGCGCGGATCGCGGGCAGTGCGGCTTCCATCCGGTCCTGGTTTGACTTCGACACCATCGAGCCTCTCTGCGCGGCCACCGCGAGCGAACTGCACCCGGACGGAGAGGTGCCGGGACCCTGCCACCAAACCGGCCTTTACTTGAGCCGTGGTGGACGGCGACTGAACGATCACGCGACCCACCCGGCTGCGGCTTTCCCGTGCGCCTGTGCGTGTGCTCCGACGTACGCCTTCGCCTGCGCGTTCACGTACGGGTCGAGGAACGCGACCTCGTACGCGCGCTGCTCGCGGCCCTTGCCGCGACCCCTGGATCAGGTAAAGGAAGGTTAATGCGGTCGTGTGCTCAACGGCCTTTTCCTCCAAGGGACTTCGAGCGTTCCTCCAGCAGCCGGTGAGCCGCCGGCGGTCGGATGCGGAACCCGGAAGCGGAACCCGGACGCGGAAACAGGGAGGCACCCCCGGGGTCCGTTCCCCCGGAGGTGCCTCCCCGCGCGCCGCTCAGTCCAGGTCGAGACCCGACGCCTCCAGGAGCGCGTTCAGTTCGGCGTTGAGGTCCTCCACCGAGCGCTCCTCCTCGGCGGCCGGGGCCTCCGGAGCGGCGGCGGCCGTCGTGCCGTCGTCGTCGGCCTCCTCGCGGGCCAGTTCGACGAGTTGCCGCAGCAGGCCCGAGCTCTGCAGGCGGTCCGCGGAGAGCCGGTCGAGGGCCCAGTCGAGCGCGGCCCTCGGGTCCTCCTCCCCCGGGTCCGCCGCGACGGCCGGGGCGCCGGCCGCCGGGAGGTCGAGGCGGGCGAGCACGAGCCGGGTGATGTGCTCCGGGGTCGGGTGGTCGAAGGCGAGCGTCGCGGGCAGCGGCACCCCGCTCGCGGCCGACAGGCGGCGCCGCAGTTCGACGGCCATCAGCGAGTCCAGGCCCAGGTTCTTCAGGACCTGCTGCGGCGCCAGGGTGCCCGCGCCGTCCAGGCCGAGTACGGAGGCCACCTCGCCGAGCACCAGCTCGGTGACGATCTCGGTGCGCTGCTCCTCGGCGACGGGCAGCAGCCGCTCGCGCAGTCCGCCCGGGCCCGCGGCGGCGGCCGTCGCGGCCTCCGCGCGGCGCGGCCTCGTCCGTACCAGGGCGCGGAACAGCGCGGGGGCCTCCGCTCCCCGGTCGGCGTCGCGCCGGATCGTCCGCAGGTCGAGCCGGACGGGCACGAAGTTGTCGGCGGGGCGCGCCAGGACCGCGTCCAGCAGCGCGAGCCCCTGGTCGAACGGCAGCGGGGCGATGCCCTGGCGGCGCATGCGCTCCAGCTCCACGGCGCCCAGGTGCGAGGTCATGCCCGTGCCCGCCTGGTGCCACAGGCCCCAGGCGAGGCTGCTGACCGGGCGGCCCTCGGCGCGGCGACGGGCGGCGAACGCGTCCAGGTAGGCGTTGGCGGAGCCGTACACGCTCTGCCCGGCCGTGCCGAACGTGCCGGCCGCCGAGGAGAACAGCACGAACGCGGCCAGGTCCAGGTCGCCGGTCAGCTCGTCGAGGTACTGGACGCCCTTCACCTTGGGCGCCATCACCCGGGAGAGCCGCTGCGCGTCCTGGCCGAGCAGGACGCCGTCGTCCAGGATGCCCGCGAGGTGCAGCACGGCCGTCCACGGGTGCTCCGGCCCGGCGAGGCGCAGCACCTGCGCCACGTCGTCGCGCCGGGACGCGTCGCAGGCGGCCACCCGTACGGTGTGCGCGCCCTCGGCCTCCAGGTCGCGGACGAGCGCGTCCGTGCCGGGGGCTTCGGCGCCGCGCCGGGACGTCAGCACCAGGTGCCGCACGCCGTGGTGGCGCACCAGGTGCCGGGCGGTCTCGCGGCCGAGCTCGCCGGTGCCTCCGGTGATGAGCACGGTGCCCTCCGGGTCGAGGGCGCGCGCTCCCCCGTCGGCGGCCGGAGCGCGGACCAGCCGGGCGGCCAGCACCTCCCCTTCGCGCACGGCGAGTTCGGGCTCGGCGGTGACCGCTAGGGCGCGTGCGAGCGCCTGGCGGTCGGTCTCCCCGGGGCCCAGGTCGACCAGGCGCAGGCCGCGTTCGGGGTGCTCGGTCCTGGCGGAGCGCACCAGGCCCCACAGTGGTGCGTACGGCAGGCCGTCCAGCGGGTCCCCGGGGGCCGCGGCGACGCTCCCCCGGGTCACCCAGACCAGCTCGGTGCCGGCCAGGCGCTCGTCCGACAGGAGCTCCTGGAGCTGGGCCAGGACGTACTCGGTGGCCTTGTAGGCGGCTTCCGGGGCGCTGTAGAAGGGCGGGCGCCCGGTGGTGTCGACGACCAGGCGGGCGGGCGGCCGGGGCCGCGCGTCCAGCAGGGCGCGCAGCTCCTCGGTGTCCGCGAGGGCCGGTACGCCGAGCAGCGCGGCCAGTTCGCCGTTGCCGGTCAGCACCGCGTCGGCGGCCTTCCCCGGGGCACCGGGCGCCGGGACCGGCAGGAACTCCAGGCGGTGCAGCCCGTCGGCCGACGCGCCGCGCGCGGCCCGCAGCTGGTCCGCCGTGGCCCGGCGCAGGTGCAGGGAGCCGATCACGGCCACCGGGCGGCCCGCGCCGTCGGCGGCCAGGACCCGGATCTCCTGGCCCTGCGCGGACGGCTCGACGTCGATGCGCACGCGGAGCTCGGCGGCCCCGGTCGCGTACAGCTCGACGTCGCTCCACTCGAACGGCAGCAGCGCGCCCTCGGGCTCGTCCGGGCCGGTGGCGCCCTTCATGACGTGCAGCGCCGTGTCCAGCAGGGCCGGGTGCAGGGCGAAGTCGGCGGCGGTGGCGGCGGCCGGGTCGGGCAGCCGGACCACGCCGTACGCGGTGCTCCCCCTGCGCCACAGCTCGGTCAGGCCGCGGAACACCGGGCCGTAGTCGATGCCCTGGGCGGCGAACCGCTCGTAGAAACCGTCCAGTCCGACCCGCTCGGCACCGGCGGGCGGCCACTGCGCGAGCTCCCCCGGGCCCTGCGGCTCGGCGGGCGCGGCGGTCAGTTCGCCGGTGGCGTGCCGGGTCCAGGAGGCTCCCGGGTCCTGGTCGGGGCGGCTGTGCACGGCGAGCGGCCTGCGGCCGTCGGCGCCGGGCGCCCCGACCGTGATCTGCACCCGCACCGCCTCGTCCGCCACCAGCGGTTCGGCCAGGGTGAGTTCGGCGACGCCGCCCGCCCCCGTCTCGTACGCGGCGGCGTTGGCCAGCTCCAGGAGGCCGGTGCCGGGCACGATGACCGACCCGAAGACCGTGTGGTCGGCCAGCCACGGCTGCTCGGCGAGCGAGAGGCGCCCGGTGAGGACGTGCCCCTCCCCGCCGGCCAGCTCGGTGGCGGCGCCCAGCCAGGGGTGCGGCGAGGCGTCGAGCCCGAGCGATCCGGCGTCGCCGGAGGACTTGGGCACGTCGAGCCAGTACAGGTCGCGCTGGAAGGCGTAGGTGGGCAGGTCGGCCAGGAAGGCGCCGGTGGCGCCGAGGACCTCGTCCCAGGGGACGGAGTGGCCCTGGGTGTGCAGGAGGCCGAGGTTGCGGAGGATCTGGGCGTGGCTGCCGTCACGACGGCTGAGGGAGCCGACGACGATGCCGCCACGGTCCGCGCTGCCGTCGGTCAGGGGCATGGACAGGACCGGGTGGGCGGAGATCTCGACGAAAACCGTGTGGTTGTCCGTCAGGAGCTTGTCCAAGGCACGGTCGAAGCGGACGGGGGCACGGAGGTTGCGGCACCAGTAGGCGCCGTCGAGGTCGGTGCCGTTCGCGATCTCACCCGTGACGGTGGAGTAGAACGCGATGTCCGTCGCTGTCGGGGTGATGGAGGTGAAGTTCTCCGCGAGGGCGGGGAGCAGCGGGTCCATCTGGGCGTTGTGGGACGCGTAGTCGACATTGATCTTCCGTGCGTACACGTCGTCGGCCTGGAGACGGCTGACCAGCTCGTCCAGCTCGGCCGCCAGGCCCGAGATCACCGTCGAACCGGCCGTGTTCACGGCCGCCACGGACAGCGCATCCCCGTACGGGGCGATGAACTCCTCGACCTGGGCAATCGGACGCTCGATCAGCGCCATACCGCCCTGACCAGCCAACGCGAGAACGGCCTGCGAACGCTGGGCGACAATCTGTGAGCCCTGCTCCAGAGTGAGAGCACCGCTCACCACACCAGCAACCACTTCACCCTGCGAGTGACCCACCACAGCAGCGGGTTCCACGCCCAACGACCGCCAGTGCGCGGACAGAGCGACACCCATCGCGAACAACGCGGGCTGGACGACATCCACGCGGCCGAACGCCGGGTGATCCCCCTCCTCGCCCAACAGCACCTCACGCACCGACCACCCCGTGAACGGCCTCAACGCCGCATCACACGCGTCGATCGTCTCCGCGAACACGGGGCTCGAAGCCAGCAACTGCGCGCCCATCCCGACCCACTGCGAACCCTGGCCCGGATAGACGAACACCACCTTCCCCCGACGCTCAGCCCGCCCCGAGACCACGGCGTCATGCGCCGCGCCCTCACCCACCGCACGCAACCCCTCCACCAACCCGGCCACGTCCGAGGCAACGACACTCGCCCGCTGCTCGAAGTGCGTACGGTGAAGGGCCGCCGTCGCCGCGACGTCCGCCAGCCGCGCGCCAGGGTTCGCGGACAGCCAGTCCGCCCAGCGCCCGGCCTGCTCGCGCAGCGCCTCCTCGGTCTGGCCCGACAGCACCACCGGCAGCGGCCCTTCGACGGACTCCGCCTCCACCGGCGTCTCGACGGCAGGCGGCTCCTCCACGATCACGTGCGCGTTCGTCCCGCTCAGCCCGAACGACGACACCCCCGCACGCCGCACCCGGCCCCCGCCGCCGGTCCACGGCTCCAGGGCGTCCACGACCCGTACGGGCAGGTCGTCCCACGCGATGTTCGGGTTCCTGGGGGTGCTGTTGACCGTGGCGGGGAGGGCGTTCTTGCGGAAGGACGCGAGCACCTTGCACAGGCCCGCGATGCCCGCCGCCGACTCCAGGTGGCCGATCACGCTCTTGGCCGTGCCGAGGCCCAGCTCGGCTCCGGGGGCGCGGCCCTCGCCGTACACCGCGGCCAGGGCCTGGACCTCGATCGGGTCGCCCAGTGGGGTGCCCGTGCCGTGGCACTCGACGTAGTCGACGTCGGCGGGCGCGAGGCCCGCCGAGTCGAGCGCGGCGCGGATGACCTTCTGCTGGGAGGTGCCGTTGGGGGCGGTGATGCCGCTGCTCGCGCCGTCGTGGTTGATCGCGGTCGCGCGGATCACGCCGAGCACTTCGCGGCCCTGCGCGAGGGCGTCGGAGAGGCGCATGACGGCGACGACGCCGACGCCCTCGCCGCGGCCGTAGCCGTCGGCGTCGGCGGAGAAGGTCTTGCTGCGGCCGTCGGGCGCGAGCGCGTGGGAGCGGCTGAGGGCGACGAAGGCGCCGGGGTCGGCGAGGACCTGGACGCCGCCGGCGAGGGCGAGTTCGCACTCGTCGTTGCGCAGGGACTCGCAGGCGAGGTGCAGCGCGACCAGCGACGACGAGCAGGCGGTGTCGAGGGAGAGCGCGGGACCCTGGAGGCCGAGGTGGTAGGAGAGGCGGCCTGCGTTGAAGCTGGGCAGGGTGCCGGTCAGCGTGTACGTGTCGGGGGCGCCGCCCTGGCGGTACTTGCCGTACTCGCCGACGCCCGCGCCGACGAACACGCCGGTGCGCGAGTCGCGCAACTCGCGCGGCCGGATGCCCGCGTGCTCCAGGGAGTTCCAGGCGGCTTCGAGCAGCAGCCGGTGCTGCGGGTCCATGGGTTCGGCCTCGCGCGGCGAGATGCCGAAGAAGGCGGCGTCGAAGCGGGACACGTCGTCGAGGAAGGACCCGTGCCGGGCGTACGTGGTGCCTTCGGCGTCCGGGTCGGGGTCGTAGTGCGCGGCGATGTCGAAGCGGTCGGCCGGGACGGTGGTGACGGTGTCGCGGGCCTCGGCGAGGACGTCCCAGAGGGTGTCGAGGTCGTGGGCGTCGCCGGGCATGCGCAGGCCGACGCCGACGACGGCGAGCGGCTCGTCGCCGCGCCGGGTGCGCCGCGGGGCGTCCTGGGGCGTGAGCGCGGGGGCGAGTTCGCCGAGCAGCCAGCGCGCGGCGGAGGCCAGGTCGGGGGCGTCGTAGATGAGGGTCTTGGGCGTGCTGACGCCGGTGCGGCGCTGGACGCGGACGCTGAGGTCGACGGCCATCATCGAGTCGAAGCCGAGGTCGTTGAAGCCGCGTTCGGGGTCGAGGGAGCCGGGGTCGGCGGTGCCGAGCACGGCGGCGGCCTCGGTGGCGAGCAGGGCGCGCAGGTGGTCCTCGCGGGCGTCCTCGGGCAGGGCGAGGAGGGTGGCGCGCAGCGGGTCGTCGGCCGGTGCGGCGGTCGCGGCGTCGAGGGCGGCGCGGGCTTCGGGGACGTCGCGCAGGAAGGGGCGGTCGCGGCCTTCGGCGTACGAGGCCGTGGCCGCCGCCCAGTCGATCGCGGCGACGACGGTGGTGCCGCCGTGGGCGAGGGCGGCGTCGAGGGCGTCGAGGGCGTGGTCGGCGGGCATGGGGGCGAGGCCGGCGCGGCGCAGCTGGGTCTCGGCGGCGCCGTGGGTCATGCCGCCGTCGGCCCAGGGGCCCCAGCCGATGGCGGTGGCGGGCAGTCCGGCGGCGCGGCGGCGGGCGGCGAGGGCGTCCAGGGCGGCGTTGGCCATGGCGTAGTTGGCCTGGCCGACGTTGCCGAGGACGCCGACGACGGAGGTGTAGAGGACGAAGGCGTCCAGGTCGCGGTCGCGGGTGAGTTCGTCGAGGAGGGCGGCGGCGCCGGTCTTGGGCGCGGCGGAGGTGGCGAGCGCGCGGGTGTCGAGGCGGTCCAGGAGGCGGTCGTCGAGGACGCCCGCGGTGTGCACGACGGCGGTGAGGGGCGCGTCCTGGTCGCGGTCGAGGTCGTCGAGCAGGCGGGCGAGCGCGTCCCGGTCGGTGACGTCGCAGGCGGCGAGGGTGGCGCGGGCGCCCGACTCCTCGATGCGGGCGGCGAGTTCGGTGGCCCCGTCGAAGGCGGCGCCGCGCCGGGAGACGAGCACGAGGTGGGCGGCGCCGCGTTCGGCGAGGCGGACGGCGAGGTGGGCGGCGAGGGCGCCGCTGCCGCCGGTGATCAGGACGGTGCCGCAGGGCTCCCAGGGGGTGGGGGCGGTGACGGCGGTGCGGCGCAGGCGGCGGGCCAGGCGGCCTTCGGGGCGCAGCGCGACGTGTTCCTCGGCGCCGGGGCTGCCGTGGGCGGCGAGGGTGGCCAGGAGCCGGGTCACGTCGGCGGCGCCGGGGTCGGCGGGCAGGTCGGCGAGGCCGCCCCAGCGCGGGGCGTGCTCCAGGGCGACGACGTGGCCGAGGCCCCAGACCAGGGCCTGGGCCGGGTCGGGCGCGGGGTCGGTGTCGGTGGCCCGCACGGCGCCCTGGGTGACGAACCACAGCGGGGCGCGGACGCCCGCGTCGCCGAGGGCCTGCACGAGCGCGAGGCTCTGGGCGGCGCCGCGCGTGGTCGCCGGGTGCTCGGGGTGCGGGGCGGTGTCGGTGCCGGTGAGGGCGAGGACCCCGGCGGGGGCGCTGTCGCCGAGCCGGGCCATGAGGTCGGCCAGGAGCGCGGCGGTGTCGGTGCGGTCGCCTTCGGTGGCCAGCTGGTGGACGGTGGCGCCCGCGTCGGTCAGGGCGGCGGCGAGGGTGTCGGCGAGCGGGCGCGCGGCGGCGGGCGCGGCGAGGAGCCAGGGGCCGCGCGGCAGGGGCGCGGTGCGGGCCGGGTCGGCCGGGGTCCAGGTCTCCTCGTAGCTCCAGTCGGCGATGTCGCCGGCCCGGTCCTGTCGCGCGTGCCAGGTGGCGAGGTGCGGCAGCAGCGCGTCGACGGCGGCGGTGTCGGTGACGCCGAGGAGTTCGCCGACACGGCCGCTCTCGCCCTCGGCGACGGCCTCCCAGAGGGCGTCCTCGGCGCGGGAGCGGCTGCGGGTGGCGGCGTGGTGCGCGGGCCGCAGCCAGTAGGAGGCGCGCTGGAAGGCGTACGTGGGCAGGTCGACCGGGAAGCCGCCGTCCAGGACGCGGTCCCAGGCGAGGGGCTGTCCGGCGGTGTGCAGGACGCCGAGGGCACGGACCAGGGTGCGCACCTCGTCGTCGGCGCCGGAGGAGCGCTGGGAGGCGACGAAGGCGGCGTCACCCTCGGTGCAGTGGGCGCCCATGCCGGACAGGACGGCGTCGGGGCCGATCTCCAGGTAGCGGGCGACCCCGGCGCGCTCCAGGGTGCGTACGGCGTCGAGGAAGCGGACGGCGTCGCGGACCTGGCGCACCCAGTAGGCCGGGTCGGTGAGTTCCTCGTCGGCCCAGTCGCCGGTGACGGTGGAGACGACCGGCAGGGCGGGCCGGGAGAACGTCAGCCCGGCGGCCACCTCGGCGTACGCGTCGAGCATGGCGTCCATGTGCGGCGAGTGGAAGGCGTGGGAGACCTCCAGGCGCCGGGTGCGGCGCCCGGCGGCGGCGAAGTGGGCGACGGCGGCCTCGACGGCGGCGGTGTCGCCGCTGACGACGGTCTGGGCGGGGCCGTTGAGTCCGGCGACGGACGCGCGGCCGGTCAGGACGGCGAGGACCTCGTCCTCGGAGGCTTCGAGGGACGCCATGGCGCCGCCGCCCTCGCAGGCCTGCATCAGGCGGCCGCGGGCGGCGACCAGCCGGGCGGCGTCGGGCAGGTCGAGGACGCCGGCGACGTGGACGGCGGCGAGTTCGCCGATGGAGTGCCCGGCGACGGCGCGCGGGGTGATCCCCCAGTGCTGCCACAGCCGGAACAGGGCGACCTCGATGGCGAACAGTCCGGGCTGGGTGAACTCGGTGGTGTGCACGAGGGCCGCGTCGGCGCTGTCGCCGGGGGCGAACACGACGGCGGCGAGCGGCAGGCGCAGGTGCGGGTCGAGGGCGGCGGCGACGTCGTCGAAGGCCCGGCGGAAGACCGGGAACGCGGCGTACAGCTGGCGGCCCATGGCGATGCGCTGGCTGCCCTGGCCGGTGAAGAGGACGGCGAGGTCGCCGCTGACGGCCCGGCCCTCGGCGAGCGAGGGGTGGGACCGGCCTTCGGCGAGGGCGCGCAGCGCGTCGACGGCCTCGGCGCTGGTGGCGGCGACGGCGCTCGCCCGGTGCTCCAGGTGGGAGCGGTGGTGGGCGGCGCTGTAGGCGACGTCGAGGAGTTCGGCGTCGGGCCTGCCGTCGAGGTGGTCGGCGAGCCGGGCGGCGTTGGCGGCGCGCGCGGCGGGCGTCCTGCCGGAGACGGTGAGCACGACCGGGGCCTTGGGCACGGGCCGGTCGGCCCGGCCGCGTACGGCGCTCCAGTCGACGTCGTGGCCCGCGCACCACAGGGCGGCGACGACCTCCTCCAGGGTCTGGCGGGCGGGCCGGTCGCGGCGGCAGGTGGCCAGGGCGGTGGAGCGGGGGCCCTCGGCGGCGGCGAAGGCGCGCTCGAAGGAGTACCGGGCGACGGGGTGCGGGCCGATCTCGACGACGTGCAGTCCGCGGCCCGCCGTGCGGTGGGCGTATCCGGCGGCGGCTTCGGCGAGCAGCATCGGCTCGCACATGTTGCGGGCCCAGTAGGCGGCGCCGAGCGTGCTGCCCTCGACGTGGTCGTTGACGACGGTGGACCAGAACGGCACGGCGGCCGGCCGGGTGTCCAACTCGCCGAGTCGAGCGAGGAGTTCGGGGACGAGCGCTTCGAGGCCCGCGCTGTGGGAGGCGTAGCCGATGTTGACGCGCAGGGTGCGCGTGCCGCGTTCGGCCAGTTCGCGTTCGACGGCCTCGACGTCGGCGGTGGCGCCGGACAGGCACACCTGTCCCGGGGAGAGGTGCCCGGCGACGGACAGGCCGCGGTCGGTGCCCTCGGCCAGCTCGATGGCCTCGTCGATGGTGAGGTCGCAGACGACGAGGGCGCCGTGGCCGTCGGCGCGTTCGGTGATCAGGGCGGACCAGGTGGTGATGAGCCGGGCGCCCTCGGCGAGCGGCAGGGCCCCTGCGACGACGGCGGCGGCGACCTCGCCGACGCTCTGGCCGGAGACGGCGTCGGGCTCCAGGCCCCAGGCGGCGAGGGTGCGGGCGAGGGCGACCTGGAGGGCGAACAGGACGGGCTGGACGACGTCGGTGCGGTCGAGCCGCGAGGTCTCGGCGTCGGCGAGCAGCTCCTCGGTGACGGACCAGCCGGTGTGGGCGCGCACCGCCGCGTCGCAGGCGTCCAGGGCGGTGCGGAAGGCGGGTTCGGCGAGCAGGTCGCGGCCCATGCCGAGCCACTGGGAGCCGTGGCCGGAGAAGAAGAACACCACGGAGGGCCGCTCGCCCGCGCGGACGGGTCCGGCGAGGAGTTCGGGGGCGCCGCCGCCGGTGACGGCGAGGACGGCGCGGTGCGCGGCGGGGTGCGCCGGCAGCGGGTGGCCCGCGCCGCCGTCGGCGAGGGCCTCGCGCAGGTCCGCCTCGCTGTCGGCGGCGACGGGGACGAGGCGGCGGCGCCGGTAGGGGGCCTCTTCGAGGGCGACGTGGGCGTTGGTGCCGCCGAAGCCGAAGCCGCTGACGCCCGCGTAGCGGCGGCGGGCCTCCGGCCAGGGCTGGCGCCCGTCGACGACGCGCAGCTTGTTGCGCGCGAAGTCGATGTGCGGGTTGGGCTCGTCGAAGTGCAGGCTCTCGGGCAGTTCGCCGTGGTGCAGGGCGAGGGCGGTCTTCATCAGGCCGACGACGCCCGCGGCGGGCTCCAGGTGGCCGAAGTTGGTCTTGGCGGAGCCCAGGCGCAGCGGCTCCTCGCGGCCCTCGGCGAAGACGGTGCCCAGGGCGTCGGCCTCGATGGGGTCGCCGAGGAGGGTGCCGGTGCCGTGGGCCTCGACGTAGGAGACGTCGGCGGGGTCGACGCCCGCCTCCTGCCAGGCGGTGCGCAGGACGTCGGCCTGGGCCTCGGGGTTGGGGGCGGTCAGGCCGTTGGAGGCGCCGTCGTTGTTGACGGCGGTGCCGCGGATGACGGCGTAGACGCGGTCGCCCGCGGCGAGCGCGTCGGACAGCCGGCGCAGTACGACGACGCCGGCGCCCTCTCCGCGTACGTAGCCGTTGGCACCGGCGTCGAAGGCGCGGCACTGGCCGTCGGGGTTCATGCCGCCGAACTTGGTCATGGCGACGGTGGTGTGCGGGCTGAGCATGACGTTGACGCCGCCCGCGACGGCGAGGTCGCTCTCGCCGCGGCGCAGGCTCTGAACGGCGAGGTGGGTGGCGGCGAGCGAGGAGCTGCACGCGGTGGCGACGGCCATGGCGGGGCCGCGCAGGCCGAGGGCGTAGGCGATGCGGGCGGGGATGACGGAGTTGTCCCAGCCGGTGGCCGAGTGGGTGCCGATGGCGTCCGGGTCGGCGCCGGTGGCCAGGTGGTACTCCTGCGCCATGGTGCCCAGGAAGACGCCGGTGCGGGTGCCCGCCAGGTCGGCGGGGACGATCCGGGCGTCCTCGAAGGCGGCCCACGCGACCTCCAGCGCCATGCGCTGCTGGGGGTCCATGTGGGTGGCCTCGGCGGGCGAGATGCGGAACAGCTCGGCGTCGAACGCGTCGATGCCGTCGAGGAACCCGCCCCAGCGGGTGGTCATCTTGCCGGGGGCGCGCAGGTCGGCGTCGAGCCACTCGCGGGCGTTCCACCGGTCGCCGGGGACCTCGCGCACGGCGTCGAGGCCATCGGTGAGGGCCTGCCACAGTGCGTCGGGCGTCTCGATGCCGCCGGGCAGCTTGCAGCCGAGCCCGACGATGGCGACGGGCTCGTCGTGGCCCGCGCGGGCGCGCGCGGCGGCGGGCGCGGGGGCACCGGCGTCCTCGCCGGTGAGGTGGGCGGCGAGGGAGGCGAGGGTGGGGTACTGCCAGACGGCCCAGCCGGGGACCTGCCGGCCCAGGTGCTCGGAGAGCGCGGCGACCAGGGACACGATCCGCACCGAGTCCAGGCCGAGTTCGCGCAGCGGCCGGTCGGCGGCGACGGCGTCGGGCCGTACGCCGAGCAGCTGTGCGGCCGCCGCGCGCAGGAAGGCGACGACGTCCTCGCCGGTCGTGGGGGCCGGGGCGCCGGCGCTGTTCACCTGGGCATGGCTCATCTGCTCATCCTCAAAAGCTCGTTGGAGCGAACGACCGGCGCACCTCTGGCGGACGGGCCCGTACACGGTGCCCGTCCCACCCTCGGACGCGGTTCTGGAGACCGGGTCGAGCCCGGATCCACCGCGACGGGCGCCCCGGTTGGGGGCGCCCGCGGAGGTTGTGCGTGGAGGTGGTGCGTGGAGGTGGTGCGTGGAGGTGGTGCGTGGAGGTGGTGCGTGGACCGGTGTCCTACGACGTGGGTGCGTGCCGCGCGGTCAGTCCTTGCGGGCCGCGGTGACCGCCGGGTCGGTGGGCGCGTTCGGGGCGGCGGGCGCGCCGCCGCTGCCGGGCTCGGGGGTCAGCGGCCCGCTGCCGCCGTAGGCGGCGCGCACGGCCGGGGAGAGGGTGCGCGAGCCGGCGATGGCCGCGTAGACGGTGGCGGCCTCCGTCGGGGTGCGCTTCATGGTGGTGCGGTCGACGTGGTAGAGGCCGAACCGGGCGTCGTAGCCCTTGAGCCACTCGAAGTTGTCCATCAGGCTCCAGTGGTAGTAGCCGCGGACGTCGACGCCTTCGGTGCGCACCCGGTCGATCTGCTCCAGGGCGCGGACCAGGAACTCGGCGCGCCGCTTGCCGGAGGTGGTGGCGATGCCGGACTCGCTGACGATGAGCGGCAGGTCGCGGTAGCGGGAGCCGAAGTCCTTCAGGACCGGGTAGAGGCCCTGCGGGTCGGACTCGTAGCCCATGGTGGGCACGTAGTAGGTGGAGTCCAGGAGGGGCAGGCACGGCGGGGCGCCGCACACGTCGACGTTGAGGACCGGCAGGGTGTTGGGTCCCGGCGTGGCGGTGGCGGAGACGCCGGTGCGGTCGTAGAGCTGGATGCCCAGCCAGTCGAGGGTGCCCCGCCACTCGGGGTGCCGCTCGTCGGCGACGCCGTCGAAGTCGCTGTCGAAGGAGCCCTTCCACAGCGAGTCCAGGAAGTTCAGCTCGAAGAAGCGGCGGAACTTGTCGCGGGCGGCGATGTCACGCGGGTCGGTACTGATCTTGCCGTCGCGTACGGCCACGTACTGCTTGACGCTGGCGGTCAGGCCCACGGACGAGGCGCGCCCGTCGCCGTCGGCGTCCACCCGGTCGTACTTCTTGATCGCCTGGTACATGGCGACGTGGGCGTTGATGTACTGGCGGATGGCCGGGACGAACTTGGTGGCGAAGTTGGTCGGCAGGTTGGCCTTGCCGGGCGGGCCGGCGCCGAAGGCGTGCGCGAACAGCATGTAGACCATGGGCTCGTTGATCGTGGCCCACTCGTCGACGCGGTCGCCGAAGCGCTGGGCGAGCAGCTTGGCGTGCTCGGCCATCTCCTTGACGACCAGCGGGCCGCCGACCGGGTGGTCGAGGCCGCACAGGTTGGTGTCGGAGGGGCCCTTGGCGCAGCCGGCGTCGTCGGGGTTGTCGACCCAGACCGGGTTGGCGAAGTGGTGGATGACCAGCATCGGGCGGATGCCGCGGGCGATGAGGGCGTCGAGCTGCTTGCTGTAGTGGTCGAGCGCGGCCTCGTCGATCTGGTTGCGCTTGGGCTCGACGCGCGCCCACTCGACGTTGAAGCGGTACGAGTCGACGTTCAGGTCGTCCAGCAGCTTCGTGTCGTCGATCGCCTTGGTGTAGCCCTGCACGCCGTCGCCGACGAACGGGCTGCGGCCCAGGCCCTGGGGCTCGGGCTGGGTCCAGCGGTACCAGTCCGTCTGGGTGTTGCCGTCCTCGATCTGGGTGGCCGAGCTGGAGACGCCGAAGCGGAAGCTGCCCTTTCCGGACGGGGCGCTGGGGGAGCCGATCTGGGCGAAGGTGCGGCGCGGGCGCTTGTCCCCGGCGTCCTCGTCCGCGGCGGCCACGGGGGTCATCAGGCCCAGGGCCAGGACCACGGCCGCGATCTTGAGCAGTCGCTTCACGGTGCCTTCCAGGTGTGTAGTCGGATGGGGCACGGGCAGCGCCGTGAGGCAGTCCCCCGTACGCACTCACCGTGGGCGGAGCGGCTCGCAACGCGCTCGAACATCCGTCAAGGCCACGGGAAGCCACGCACAGGAAGGGGACGCGGGCAGAGGGAAAGGCCCGGTGCACCGGCGAAGGGGGGTGGCCGGTGCCCCGGGCCTTTCGGGAGGGGCGGTACGGGGGTGGTGCGGGGGTGCGTACGCGATCGGTAGTACGGGTGGGTAGTACGGGTGGGCGTCAGCGGGCGGCGAGGTGCGCCTCGACGGCGTCCGCGGCGATCGTGGGGCCGTCGGTGGCGCGCATGGCGGTGCTCAGCTCGCTGACCCGCCCGGTGACCGCGGCGTCCCCGGCGACGGCATCGACGGCCTCGCGCAGCGACCGCGCGGTGACGTCCTCCTTCGCCAGGTGGCGGCCGAGGCCGAGCTCGTCCACGCGCAGGCCGTTGGCCCGCTGCTCGTTCATCTGCGGCACGACGACCATGGGCACGCCGTGGTGCAGCGACTCCATGGTGCTGTTCATGCCGCCGTGGGTGACGAAGACGCGGGCGTGCCCGAGCACGTCGAGCTGCGGGACGTGCCGTCGTACGTCGATGTGGGCGGGCAGTTCGCCCAGTTCGGCCGGGTCGAGGTGGTCGCCGACGGCGATGACGACGTCCCACTCGGAGTCCCGGAATGCCTCGACGGCCGTCGAGAAGAACTCGGGCCAGCCGGTGGCGGCGGTGCCCAGGGAGACGAGCAGCACCGGGCGGTCCCCGGCGGGCTGCCAGTGGCCCTGGTGGGAGCGGTCGCCCAGACAGGGTCCGGCGAACACGAACCGCTCGTCGAAGGTCTCGCCGTCGTAGTGGAAGGCGCGCGGCATGAAGACGATGCCGAGGTCGCCGATCTCCTGGAGGAAGGCCATCGGGTCCGCCGGGAGGCCGAACTCCGGGAGGAGAGCGGTGAGTTGACCGACCATTTCCATGACCTGCGGGTCGGTGTACTCGGCGAGCGGGAACTTGGCCTGGATGGAGAACTTCTCGTTCCACGCGTACGACGGGAAGAGGCGGACCGCCGGGATGCCGTGCTTGGCCGCGTAGAGCTTGGCCCCCCAGGCCATGAAGTCGTGGACGATGACGTCGGGCACGTTCCGCTCGTAGAAGGGGCCGACCTGCTCCACCAGCGAGGTGGCCTCGCGCAGGCAGCGCAGTCCCTCGCCGGCGTTGGCCTCCGCCGTGTAGGGGCTGCGGTAGAAGTCGCCGAAGACGGATTCGTAGACGACCGCTTCGGCGCCGATGCTCTCCACGGCGGGGACAAAGTGCCGCGTGACCGTGCACGTGACCCTGTGTCCCCGCTTCACCAGTTCTTCCACGAGCCCCAGCGTGGGATTCACGTGACCGATTGCCGGGAAATTGAAGAAGGCGATGTGGGACGGCATTTGCACTCTCCTTTTCCGAGCCCCGAACGGTGCGGACGAAGCTCTCCACACCGTAGCAGCGGCCCGGTGGAGGTCGCCCTGGAAGGGAACGTTCTAGAAGGGAACGTTCTTGCCCAGCGCGAGACGCAGGGTGCCGATTTGTCCGCAGTGGTAGGCGTCGTGCATCTGGATGATCGACAGGGCCTTGCCCAGGTTCTTCAGGCGGTCGTCACCGAACGGCTCCAGCGGGGACTCACTGTCGAAGTCCTCGGGGCGCAGCCCGGCGACGAACTCGCGCGCACGGGCGTGCACCGCCTGGTAGAGGGCGATCATGTCGGCGAGCGCCGGGGCCAGGGACCAGTCCTGGTTGTCGTTGCCCGCGAAGCGCAGCGAGAACTCCTCGGTGACCAGGGAGTCGGTGCCCTGGTGCAGGGTGGAGAAGTAGTCCGTGGCGCAGGTGAGGTGGCCCAGGAACCACACCAGCGGCTTGTGCCCGCCGGGCGTCTCGCGGGCGGTCTCGTCGTCGAAGTCCTCGGCCAGCTCGAGGACCATCCCGAAGGCGAGGTCGAAGTGGTGCAGCAGGTGGTCGGTGAACGCCTGCGGCGGGGCCTCGACGGAGGTGGTCATCAGCGTGCTCCTCTCGGTTCCTTTTCCACGATCATGACGAAAGCGACTCGACCCGCCCTCGAATGCTTCTCGAATGGCTCTCGACTGCTTCTCAAGCGTTTTACGACTACTTACTGAGCGCTTTTCATGCCTCGTCTGGGCGCCCAGAAAGAGTGCTTTCAGTGATCCGGTGACTCGAATTCACTCGGGCCGGGCTTGCGCGCCGCGTCGAGCCGCGCCTTCGCGTCGTCGAAAGTGGGCAGGACGAGGGTTTCCGTGGATTCCCAGTTGGCCCCTTCCCAGTCGAACATCAACTCCCGCACATGCCGCGCTGCGGCGAGATGAGCTTCTGACATGAGGAATCCGTTGAGGGCTTCCTCGTCGGTCCAGATGCTGAGGCTCCGGGTGCTGTTGAAGTTCTTCTCGGAAATGGCCAGCGTGACCGCGAGCAGCCCCGGGCGCACGTAGAGGTCCTTGAGGATCGCCTCGTTCAGCGCGATCGCCCTGGGCTCGTGCCCGGGCTTGGGCCAGCCCACGGACGTGGCGATGAGGTGCCGGCCGCGCAGCGGCTCGCGCAGCGCCCCCGTCGCCTCGTCGACCACGGGCCCCGCCCAGGGCGCCACCACGTTGAGGTCCGACTCGTCGCCGGACGCGAAGCCCTGGAGGGTCGTGGGTACCGGTCGTGCGTTGTCCGCCATCTCACTGTTCCTTACGTCGTACGACGAGCCGCTTGATCTCGGCCGCCTGGAGGTGGAGCACCCCGAACTCCGGCTCGGTGACCGGTTCCAGGGAGGGCAGCAGCGGCAGCAGCGCCCGCAGCACGGCGCGCAGTTCGAGCCGGGCCAGGTGCGAGCCCAGGCAGACGTGCTCGCCGTGGCCGCCGAACGCGATCTGCGCGGTGGCGTCGCGGGTGATGTCGAAGCGGTACGGGTCGGCGAAGACGTCCCCGTCGCGGTTGCCCGCCGGGTACCACATGGCCACGGTCTCGCCCTTGCGGATCCGCTGCCCGCCGATCTCGGTGTCCTGCTTGGCGGTGCGCACGAAGTTCACCGCGATCGACGTCCAGCGCAGCACCTCCTCGACCGCGCCGTCGACCAGCGAGGGGTCCTCGGCCAGCAGGCGCAGCTGCTCCGGGTGGGCGAGCAGGGCCTGGACGCCGCCGCTGGTGGCGTTGCGGGTGGTGCCGATGCCCGCGACCAGCAGGTTGAAGATGGTGTAGAGGATCTCGTGGAAGGCCAGCGGCTCGCCGTCGATGCGGGCGCGCGCGAGCCGGCTGAGCACGTCGGCGCCGTCGCCCTCGATCAGCGCCATCCGCTCCTGGACCAGCGCGGCCACGTAGCCGTTGAGCGCGGTCATGCTGCGGTTGAAGGTGGCCTCGGCGTCCTCGCCCTCGCGCCAGTTCTCCGGGTCGGCGGCGCCGGTGGTGCCCTCGGTCCACTCGTAGATGTCGTCCCAGTCCTTGCGCGGCGCCCCGACCAGCTCGCAGATCGCGGCGACGGGCAGCCGGGCCGAGAGCAGCCGGGCCACGTCCGCGGTGCCGTCCGCGTCCAGCCGGTCGGTGAACTCCGCCACGAAGCCGCGGGCCAGCTCGTGGAAGCGCTCCTCCAGCTCGTGGATGGCCTTCGGGGTGAAGCAGGGGGCCATCACCTGGCGCAGGTGGCGGTGGCGCGGCGAGTCCATGTAGGAGAGCGCGGGCGGCAGTTCGGGCCCGTGCCCGAACATCTGGCCGCGCTGCTCCAGCTGGATCTCGAACATGTCGACGGCCTCGGGGGTGTCGAGCGTGACCCGCTGGGCGCTGGAGAAGATCTTCGGGTTGCGCGAGACGAAGGCGATGTCCTCGTGCCGGGTGAGCACCCAGAAGGGCTCGAAGCCGGGGCGGCGGTACCAGAAGACCGGTGCCTCGCGGCGCAGCAGGTCGAACTCGTCGTAGGGGTAGCCGCCCCGGGCCGCGTACGCGGTCTCGTCGGTGATGTCGAGCGTGTCGAGGGTGAGCATGGTGTTCGTCCGTCTCCTTGGCGCCGTCAGCGGGGCGTGTTCTCGTCGAGGAAGGAGACGATCGTGGAGACGGTCTCCGTGCGCCGGTCGGCGGTGTCGTAACCGGGGTCGACCAGCCGGGCTCCGGCCACCTCGGAGGCCAGCCGCTTGGCGACGTCCTCCGGGTGCAGCCGGTCGGCCCCGGGCAGGACCAGCAGGGGTGCGGCGAGCGTGGCGAACCAGGCGTCGGGCACCGAGAAGAAGGCGGCGCCCTTCGGCCAGATCCCGTCGCGGTGGCGGACCACGGCGACGACGTAGCGCTCCCGGCGCAGCGCACCGACCTGGTCGCGGAACTCCTGGTCGTCGGCCAGGCGCCGGGCGTACGGGCCCGCGCCCGGGTTGAGGTCGAAGCGGGGCTCGCGGCGGGCGGCTTCGACGACCCCGGCGAGCGCCTCGGCGCGCGGCAGCCGCATGGCCTCGTCGTAGGTGCCGAGGAAGTCGCCGAGGGTGTTGTCGGCGCCCAGGCCGACGGGGCGCAGCGCGACGACGGAGCGGACCCGGCCGGGGGCGTCGTGGGCGAGGCGCCAGGCCAGGGCGGTGCCGGTGCCCGCGGCGACGACGTGGGCCGCCTCGACGCCGAGGTCGTCCAGGACGGCGACGAGGTCCTCGGCGCCGGTCGCGTACGAGAACGGGGCGAGGGGGCCGGTGCTGCGGCCGGTGTTGCGCTGGTCGACGGTGATCACCCGGAAGCGTCCGGCGAGTTCGGCGACCGGGTGGAGGAACTCCTCCTCCCAGGCGGCGGTCTCGCCGCCGGCCGCGCCGTCGGCGAGCAGCAGGACGGGGAAGCCCTCGCCGTGCACCTCGTAGTGGATCCGCGCCCCGTCGGGGCGGACTGTCTCACTCATGGCTCTCCTCCACGGAAGCGATCTCGGTGATCACGTTGATGAGTCGGGCCGCCATCGCCTCGGAGTTGACGATCGGGGCGGCGTGGGTGCCCTCGATGCTCGACGGGGTGAAGGCACCCGAGGTCAGCTCCCGCCACACCTCCATGGACCCGTCGGGCAGCACCGGGTCGTCGGTGCCCGAGACCGCGTGCAGCGGGATGTCCAGCGGGGCCCGGGTGACGCCGTCGAGGACGGCGCGGTGGTCGTCGGCGAGCCGGGTGTCGGCCCGCAGCCGCTCCACGTACTCGGCGAGCAGTTCCCCGCTGTCCAGGACCTCCTGGGGCAGCAGGCCCCGGAAGACCCGGCCGAGTTCGCCGAGGCCGTCGTCGCCGAGCGCGTCCAGGTCGCCGGTGAGTTCGCCGAGGCGGCGCAGCCCGTCCGTCTGCGGGGCCTGCGGCGGCAGCGCGCAGGCGGCGACGAGCGCCAGCGGGGGTACCCCGGGACGGTGGGCGAGCCGGTGGGCGACCTCCCAGCACAGCCAGGAGCCCTGGCTGTGCCCGTACAGCACGACGGGCGCGTCGAGCCGCCCGGACAGCGCGGCGACCACCTGGTCGGCGACGGCCATCATGTCGCTCACCGGCTCCTCGTCCGCGCGGCCCTCGCGGCCGGGCAGTTGCACGCCGACCAGTTCGACGTCGTCGGGCAGGTGGTGGATGAGCGGGACGAAGCCTCCGGTGGTGCCGCCCATCCCGGCGACGGCGAACACCCGGGCGCGGGGCGCCTCGGCGGGCTTGAGGACCCGCAGCCAGGACCCGGTGCCGGGCTCGGGCGCGACGGCCGGCGCGGCCCCTTCGGGGAGCAGTTCGGACAGCAGGCGCCCGGCGATGCCGGCGCAGCTGGCGAAGCGCAGGATCGTCTCGGTGGTGACGGCGAGGCCGGTGCGGCGGCCGAGCGCGTTGCGCAGGGTCACGGCCATCAGGGAGTCCAGGCCGAGCTGTTGCAGCGGCTGCTCCTCGGGCAGCGCGCTGCCCGCCAGGCCGAGGACCGGGGTGACCTCGTCCTTGACCAGCTCCACCAGGGTGGCCAGGCGCTCCTCCTCGCCCTGTCCGGCGAGCCGGTCGCGCAGCGCCCGTCCGGCCGCCGCGTCCCCGGCGGGGACCCCGGCGTCCTGCTCGGGGCGGGCGTCGTCGAGCGTGTCGAGCAGCGGGCGCGGGCGGGCCGCGCGGTACGCGGGGGCGAACTTCGCCCACTCGATGTCGGCCACCCCCAGGGCGGCCGCCGTCCCGCCGCGCAGTGCCAGGTCGAGGGCGTCCAGGGCGCGGGCGGGCGGCATGGAGCGCAGGCCGCGCGAGCGGGCGGTGCGCTCGGCCTCGGCGGAGACCATGCCGCCGCCGGCCCAGCCGCCCCAGTGCACCACGGTGGCGGTGAGCCCCTGGGCGCGGCGGTGCCGGGTGAGGGCGTCGAGGGCGGTGTTGGCGGCGCCGTAGGCGGCCTGGCCCGCGCCGCCCCAGAGGCTGGCGCCGCTGCCGTACAGCAGGAAGGCGTCCAGGTCGTGTCCGGCGAGCGCCTCGTGCAGGTGCTGGGCGCCGAGCACCTTGGCGGCGATCTCGTCGGCCGCGTCCTCGGCGGTGAGCGCCCCGATCGGCGCCATCCGCGACACCCCGGCCAGGTGGGCGACGACCGTCAGGGGCCGCTCGGCGTCGCCGGTGCGGGCGATCAGTGCATCGACCTGCGCGCGGTCGGTGACGTCGCAGGACTCCAGGTGCAGCAGGACTCCCTTGGAGGCGAGTTCGTCGCGCAGCTGGTCGGTCTCGGGGGTGCTCGCGGCGTTGCGGGAGGCCAGTACGACCCGGGTGGCGCCGCGCTCGGCGAGGCGGCGCGCCAGGTGCAGTCCGAGCGAGCCCCGGCCGCCGGTGACCAGCGCGGTGCCGCGCACGGTCCACTCGGTGCCGCGGGGCGGCTCGGTGCGGCGCAGCCGCCGTACGAACCGGCCCCCGGGCCGCAGGACAGCCTGGTCCTCGTGGTCGCCCGCGGACAGCGCGGCCACCACCTGCCCGGCCCAGCCCTCGTACGGCTCGCGGGCCAGGTCGAGGGTGCCGCCCCAGCGCAGCGGGTCCTCCAGCGCGGCGACCCGGCCGAGTCCGGCGACCAGGGCCGGTGCCACCTCGGGCACCGGGTCGCCGTCGGTGACGGCGGTCCCGCCGCGGGTCAGCGCCCAGACGGGGGCGGCCAGCTGGAGGTCGCCGAGGGCCTGGAGCAGGGCGAGCGTGGCGAGGAAGCCGCCGGTGGTGCCGCCGGGTCCCCGGTCCACGGCGAGCGAGGCCGTGGTCAGGACGGCGTCCGGTGCCTCGGGCAGCGCGTCGAGCAGCCGGGCCAGGGCGGTGCGGTCCGTGCCGCCGGGCAGCCGGTGGACGCGGGAGCCCGCGTCGGTCAGGGCGCGCTCCAGGGCGTCGGCCGCGGCGGCCTCGCCGTCGGCGGTGACCAGGGCGACCGCGCCGGGCGCGGCGGGCGCGTCCGGGAGCGGGGCGGGCTGCCAGTGGTCCTCGTAGAGCCAGCCGCCGACCTTCTGGTCGGCGTCCTGGCGCCGCCACCAGGCGGACAGCAGCGGCAGCAGCTCGTCGACGGCCTCGCGCAGCCGCTCGGGCGCGTCGATGAGCTCGGCGAGCCGCTCGGCCTCGCCGTCGCCGACCGCGTCCCAGAACGCGCCGTCCACGGCCGCCTCGCGCGCCTCGGCGGGCGGGTCGATCCAGTAGCTCTGGCGCTGGAAGGCGTACGTCGGCAGCGCGGCCACGCGGGTGTCGCGCGACGCGGGCAGCGCCGACGACCAGTCCACCGCCAGGCCCTGGACGTGGAGGGCGCCCAGGGTGCGCAGGAACTCCTCGCGGCCGCCGTGGCCGCGCCGGAGGGTGCCGGTGACGACCGCGCGGGCGTCGCCCTCGGTGAGCGGCATGGCGAGCACCGGGTGCGGGCTCACCTCGACGAACACGTCGTGCCCCGCGCCGAGCAGGGCCTGCTGGGCCAGGTCGAGGCGGACGGGTTCGCGCAGGTTGCGCGACCAGTAGGCGGCGTCGAGGGCCGCGCCGTCCAGGGCGCCGCCGGTGACGGTGGAGTAGAAGGGCACGGTGCCGGTACGCGGCGCGATGTCCGCGAGGTCCGCCTCAAGGCCGGGCAGCAGCGCGTCCATGTGGTGGCTGTGCGAGGCGACCGGGGCCGGGAGCTTGCCGCAGACCACGTCCTCGTCGTCGAGGTCGAAGAGCAGGTCCTCCAGGGCGTCGGCCTCGCCCGACAGGGCGACCGAGCCGGGGGTGTTGACGGCGGCGAGGGAGATCCGGCCCTCGTACGGGGCGATGCGGGCCCGCACCTCCTCGACCGGGAGTTCCACGACGGCCATGGCGCCGACGCCCGCGACGCCCTGGAGGGCGCGGCTGCGCACGGCCATGATCCGGGCGCCGTCCTCCAGGCTGAGGGCCCCGGCGACCACGGCCGCCGCGACCTCGCCCTGGCTGTGGCCGACCACCGCGGCGGGCTCCAGGCCCAGTTCGCGCCAGGCGGCGGCCAGCGCCACGTACGTCGTGAACATCACGGGCTGGATGACGTCGAGCCGGTCCTCGGTGAGCTCGGCCGGGCCCCGGCCGAGCAGCACGTCGGTGACCGACCAGCCGGTCAGCGGGGCGAGCGCGGCGTCGCAGGCGCCGACCGCCTCGGCGAAGGCGGCCGAGGTGCCCATCAGCTCCCGGGCCATGCCGTCCCACTGGCTGCCCTGGCCGGGGAAGACGAAGACGGTACGCCCCCGGGCGCGGGCCCGCGCCTCGGTCAGCGCGGCGTGCGAGCGGCCCTCGGCGAGCGCGCGCAGGCCCTCGACGAGTCCGTCCCGGTCCGCCGCGACGACGCCGGCGCGGTGCTCGAAGTGGGCGCGGTGGCGGGCGGCGGTGACGGCGACGTCGGCGAGCCGGACGCCGCTGCCCCGGTCGTCGAGCCAGTCGGCCCAGCGGGCGGCCTGCTCGCGCAGGGCGGCCTCGTCGCGGGCGGAGACCAGCACGGGCAGGGCGCCGGAGGGCGCTGCGGGCAGCTCCTCGCGGTCGGGGGCCTGCTCCAGGACGACGTGGGCGTTGGTGCCGCCGATGCCGAAGGAGGAGACGCCCGCGCGGCGCGGTCCGTCCTCCTCGTGCCAGGGCCGGGTGCGGGTGTTGACGTAGAACAGGTTGGGGTCGAGGCCCATCTCGGGGTTGGGGTGCTCGTAGTTGAGGCTGGGCACCAGTTCGCCGTGGTGCACGGCGAGGACGGCCTTGATGAGTCCGGCGATGCCCGCGGTGGCGTCGGCGTGGCCGATGTTGGTCTTCACCGAGCCGAGGGCGCACGGCTCCTCGCGCTCGACCGCGCCGAACACCTGCTGGAGCGCCTGGACCTCGATGGGGTCGCCGAGCGCGGTGGCGGTGCCGTGCGCCTCGATCAGGCCGATGGAGGCGGGGTCGACGCCCGCGGCGGCCTGCGCCTCGGCGATCGCGTACGCCTGGCCCTGGACGCTGGGGGCGGTGAAGCCCGCCTTGTTGGCGCCGTCGTTGTTGACGGCGCTGCCGCGCAGCACGGCGTAGACGGTGTCGCCCGCTTCCACGGCGTCGGACAGCCGGCGCAGTACGAGCACGCCCGAGCCGCTGCCGAAGACGGTGCCGGCGCCCTTCTCGTCGAAGGCCCGGCACTTGCCGTCCGGGGAGACGACCAGCCCTTCCTGGTGCACGAAGCCGCGCTTGAGGGGGATGGTCAGCGAGGACGCGCCGACCAGGGCGACGTCGGACTCGCCGCGCAGCAGGCTCTCGCGGGCGAGGTGGGCGGCGACCAGGCCGGTGGAGCAGGCGGTCTGGACGGTCAGGGCGGGGCCGCGCAGGTCGAGCCGGTGGGCGACCCGGGTCGCCAGGTAGTCGCTCTTGTTGCCGATCATGGACCGGTAGAAGGACGACAGGTCGCCGCCGGCGTCCTGCGGGTAGCCGCCGAAGCCGGTGCCGCCGAAGACGGCCACCTTGCCGTCGAAGGTGCGCGGCACGATGCCGGAGTGCTCCAGGGCCTGCCAGGCGGTCTCCAGGAACATCCGGTGCTGCGGGTCCATGACCAGCGCCTCGGCGGGCGAGTAGTCGAAGAAGGCGGCGTCGAACAGGTCCGGGTCGTCGACCAGGCCTCTGGCCCGCACGTAGTCGGGGTGGGCCAGCTCCTCCTCGGTGGCGCCCGCCGCGCGCAGTTCCTCGTCGGTGAAGTACGAGATGGACTCCACGCCGCCGCGCAGGTTGCTCCAGAACGCGTCGAGGTCGGGGGCGCCGGGCAGCTTGCAGGCCATGCCGACGACGGCGATGGCGTCCTCGCCCGCGCGCTCGCGGCGGGCGGCGGACTCCTGGCGGACCAGGGTGGCGTGCGAGCCGTCGCGCAGGAACGCGGCGAGCTGGCGCACGGTGGGGTAGCGGAAGAGCGTGGAGAGCGGGAACTCGCGGCCGAGCCCGGCGCAGATGGCCTTGTGGGCCTCCAGGGCGGTCATCGAGTTGGCGCCGAGGTCGAAGATGCCCTTGTCGGGGTCGATCGCGGGGGTGTTGAGCACCTCGGCCCAGGCCCGGGTGATCAGCGCCTCGACGCTGTCGTCCCCGTCGGCGACGCCGGCCGGGACGACGGCCCGCGGTGCCTCCAGGGCGAGCAGGGCGTTGCGGTCGACCTTCTTGTTCGGGGTGTGCGGCAGTTCCGGCATCCGTACGAGCCGGCCCGGGACCATGTAGGCGGGCAGCCGCTGGGACAGGGTGGCGAGGACGTCCTCGTCGGCCGCGTCCCGGCCCTGGGCGAGCGTGAAGTACAGGCACAGGCGCGGGTCGCCGGGGACGTCCTCGCGGACGACGGCGGCGGCCTCGGTGACGTGCGGGTGCTCGGCGGCGACGGCCTCGATCTCGCCGAGCTCGATGCGGTGGCCGCGCAGCTTGACCTGGGCGTCGGCGCGGCCGCAGAACTCCAGGGTGCCGTCGGCGCGGTGGCGCACCACGTCACCGGTGCGGTACATCCGGCCGCCGGGGGCGAACGGGTCGGCCACGAACCGCTCGGCGTTCAGCTCGGGGCGGTCCAGGTAGCCGCGGGCCACGGCGAGACCGCCGATCCACAGCTCGCCGCGGGTGCCGCGCGGTACCCGGCGGCCGTGCGCGTCCAGGACGTACAGCAGGTTGTTGCGCAGCGGCTCGCCCAGGGCGACCTCGCCGGGCGCGGCGTCCCAGGCGGCCGACCAGACGGTCGTCTCGGTGGGTCCGTACATGTTCATCAGGCCGGGGCAGAGCCGCAGGAGCTTGCGGGCCAGGCCGCGGTCGAGGGCCTCGCCGCCGACGAGCATCCGGTCCAGGCCCTGCACCAGGGCGCGCCCGTCGGCGTCGGCGAGGAGCATCCGGGCCAGCGACGGGGTGCACTGCAGGTGGGTGGGGGCGTAGGGCAGGTAGGAGGACCAGGCGGCGGGGCCGCCCTGGGCGACGACGACGCGGTAGCCGCGGGTCAGCGTCCACAGCAGTTCCAGGGTAGAGATGTCGAAGGACAGGCTGGTCACGGCGAGCCAGGTGGCGCCGGGGCCGCCGCCGACGCGGTCGTCCATCGCGTCGCAGAAGTTGGCGAACTGCGCGTGCTCCAGCTGGACGCCCTTGGGCAGGCCGGTGGAGCCCGAGGTGTAGATGACGTACGCGAGGTCCGCCAGGGCGGGCAGCGGCGCGTCGGCGAGCTCCGCGTCCCCGGCGTCGGGCAGGGCGTCGGCGAGCAGCACCTGGATGCGGTCGTCGGCGACCTCCGCCGCGCCGTCGCGGGTGGAGACGACGACCTGAAGGCCGCTGTCGCCGATCACGTGCTCCAGGCGGGCCCGGGGGTACTCCGGGTCCAGCGGTACGTACGCGCCGCCGGCGAGCCAGGTCGCCAGGACGGCCACCACCAGGTCGGCCGAGCGCGGCAGGTGGACGCCCACCAGGCTCTCCCGGCCCACGCCGACGGCCCGCAGGTGGCCGGCCATCGCCCCGGCGCGGGCGAGCAGCGCGCGGTAGGAGACCTCGGCGCCGTCGGCGACCAGGGCGACCGCGTCGGGGGTGGTGCGGGCCCGCTCGACGATCCGGGCGAGCGCGCTGTCGGTCATCACCTCGGCGGCGGCGGTGCCGCCGCGCTCGGTGAGCCAGGCCAGTTCGGCGGCGCCGATGAGGTCGAGCTCGCTCAGGCGGCGGGACGGGTCGGCGGCGGCGGACGCCAGCAGGGTGAGCAGGTTCTCGGCGAGCCGCACGGCGCCCGCGCGGTCCAGGACGGTGGGCAGGAACTCCAGTTCGGCCCGCATGCCGCCGTCGTCGGACGGGGCGAGGGTCAGTCCGATCTCGGCCTTGGCCACGCCGCGCGGGCCGCCGCCGACGGCGCCGTCGCGCGAGGGCCGCCAGGCGGACCCCTCCTCGCCGAGCGGGGCCAGTTCGCTGGCCCGGAAGTTGAAGACGGCCTGGAAGAGCGGGTTCTCCTCCCCCGCGCGCTCGCCGCCCGCGACCCGGACGATCTCGGTCAGCGGGACGTCCTGGTGCTCCAGGAGGCCGGTGACGCGCCGCGCGGTGGCGGCGAGCAGCTGGTCGAAGGCGGGGTCGCCGGCCAGCTCGAAGCGCAGCGGCAGCGTGTTGACCAGGAAGCCGAGCACCCCGTCGGCGCCGGAGAGCTGGCGGTTGGCCCACACGGTGCCGACGCCGAAGTCGTACGTCGCCGTGGTGCGGGCGAGCAGCGCGGCGAACGCGCTGGCGTACACGGTGTAGGCGGTGACGGACGCCCCGGCCGCGACGGCCTCCAGGCGGGCGTGCAGCCCGGCCGGGACGGCGAGGGCCACGGTGCCGCCCTCGTCGTCGACGTCACCGTCGGCAGATTCGGCGGCGGGCAGCTCCAGGCGGCCCATGCCCGCGAGGTCGGCGGCGAAGTGGTCCAGGGCGGGCGCGAAGTGGCCCTCGGCCAGGGCGCGCTGCTCCCAGGCCGCGTAGTCGCCGAGCTGGAAGCGGACCTCGGCGGCCTCGGGCGCACCGCCGCCGGCCAGCGTCCGGTAGGCGTCGAAGAGTTCGCGGGTGAGCAGCGTCAGCGACCAGCCGTCGGTGACGGCGTGGTGCAGGTCGAGGCTGATCAGCGCGCCGTCGGCGGTGTCGAGCAGGGCGCACCGCAGCAGGCTCGGGCCGCCCAGGTCGAAGGGGCGGCGCTCCTCGGCGCGCAGCCACGCGTCCAGCTCGGCGGGGGCGGCGCCGGTCAGGTCGTGGTGGGCGAAGGGCACCTCGTAGTCGGCGGCGACGACCTGCACGAGGCGTCCGTCGCGGCTCTCCAGGCCGGTGCGCAGCGCCTCGTGACGGTCCATCACGAACCGCAGGGCGGCGCGCAGCGCGTCCGGGTCGGCGGGGCCGTCCAGGCGCAGCACGAGCGGCGAGTTGTACTGCGGGCTGCCCGGGCGCATCCGCTCCAGGAACCACAGCCGCCGCTGGCCCTCGGTCGCCGGGTGCGTGCCGCGCCCGGCGGCCCGCTGGAGCGCGGGCACGGCGGGCGCGTCGCTGAGGTCGCCCAGGACGTGGTCGAGCAGGTGGACGGCCGCGTCGCGGGGCGTGGGGTGCTTGAAGGCCAGGTTGGTCGGCACGGCGGCGCCGAGCAGTTCGGAGAGCCGGTTGCGCAGCTGGAGCGCCATGATGGAGTCCAGGCCGAGCTCCTGCATCCGCTTGCCGGGCGCGACGGGCGCGTCCGATCCGAGCACGGCGGCGGCCTCGGTGCCGATCAGCTCCGTGACGGCCTCGATCCGGGCGTCGGCGTCGAGCGGGGCGAGCCGGGCGCGCAGCGCGGCGGCGCCCTCGGCGGGCGCCGACTCCTCCTCGGCGGCGCGCCGGGCCAGTGCCTCAAGCTCGGCCTCGTCCAGCGGGCGGTAGCCGGGCACGTCGGTCCAGTAGGCGCGGCGCTGGAAGGCGTACGTGGGCAGCGCGGCGGTGCGCGAGCCGGGCACCGTGCCGAGCACCCGGTCCCAGTCGACGTCGTGGCCCTGGGCGTGCAGGGCGCCGAGCGAGCGGAGCACCTGGTCGATGCCGCCCCGGTCGCGGCGGAGCGTGCCGACGACGGCGCCCTGGACGGCGGAGGTGGCGCCGGTCAGCGCCATGCCCAGGACGGGGTGCGGGGAGATCTCGACGAAGACGTCGAACCCGTCGGCGACCAGGGCGTCCAGGGCCCGGTCCATGCGGACGGTCTCGCGGGCGTTGCGGCACCAGTAGCGGCCGTCGAGGGCCTCGCCGTCCAGGACGGCGCCGGTGACGGTGGAGTAGAAGGGCACCCGCCAGGTCCCGGGCCGCAGGTCGGCGAGCTCCTCGGCGAGCCACGGCAGCATCGGGTCGATGTGCGCGCTGTGCCCGGCGGTGTCGGAGGCGATGCGGCGGCTGAAGACGTCGGTGTCGGCGAGCGAGTCGAGGAGTTCCTCGACGGCGGCCACGTCACCGGAGACGACCGCGGACGCCGCGGTGTTGACCACGGCCACGGACAGGGCCGGGCCGTAGGGGGCGATCAGCTCCTCGACCTCGGCGACCGGCAGTTCCACCAGGGCCATCGCGCCCCGGCCGCTGCACTCGCGCAGCTGGCCCTGCGAGCGCAGCGCCGTCAGCCGGGCGCCCTCGGCCAGGGTCAGCGCCCCGGCCACGACGGCGGCGGGCACCTCGCCCTGGCTGGAGCCGACCACGGCGGCGGGCTCGACGCCGACCGAGCGCCACACCTCGACGAGGCCGATCATCACGGTGAACAGGGCGGGCTGCAGGACGTCGATGCGCTCCAGGGTGAGCTCCGCGGGCGCCTCGCCGCGCAGCACGTCGAGGACCGACCAGCCGGTCCACGGGCCGAGGGCGGTGTCGCACGCGGTGGCGGCGGTGCGGAACACCTCGCTGTCGCGCAGGAGTTCGCGGCCCATGCCGAGCCACTGCGAGCCCTGGCCGGGGAAGACGAAGACGGGCTTGCCGCGGTCCTGCGCGGTGCCGGTGACCACGCCCTGGTGGGGGCGGCCCTCGGCGAGGGCGCGCAGCGCCTCGGCGGCCTCGGCGGGCCCCTCGGCCAGGACCGAGGCGCGGGACTCCAGGCGGGCGCGGTGCCCGGCGGCGGTGCGCACGACGTCGCGCCAGGCGGCGCTCCGCCCGTGCCGCTCCAGCCAGTCGGCCCAGCGCTCGGCCTGGGCGCGCAGCGCCTGGGTGCCGTGGCCGGACAGGAGCAGGGGGTACGCGGGCGAGTCGACGCCCTCCGGGGCCGCCCCGGCCTCCGCCGTGGGCTCCTCCCGGGGGGCCTCCTCGATGATGACGTGCGCGTTGGTGCCGCTGATGCCGAAGGAGGAGACGCCGGCCCGGCGCACCCGCTCGCCGCGCTTCCAGGGCGCGGCCTCGCGCAGCAGGGCCAGGCCGCTGTCGCCCCAGGCGATGTGCGGGCTGGGCTCGTCGACGTGCAGGGTGCTGGGCAGGCTCTCGTGCTGGAGGGCCAGCACCATCTTCATGACGCTGGCGACGCCGGCCGCGGCCTGGGTGTGGCCGATGTTGGACTTGGAGGAGCCGAGGCGCACCGGCAGTCCCGGGTCGCGCCCGGGGCCGAAGACCTCGGCGAGGGCGCCCGCCTCGATCGGGTCGCCCAGCGGGGTGCCGGTGCCGTGGGCGTCGATGGCGTCGATGTCGGCCGGGTCCAGGCGCGCGGCGGCCAGGGCCT
Source organism: Streptomyces sp. NPDC001941 (assembly GCF_040296945.1). Lineage (NCBI taxonomy): Bacteria > Bacillati > Actinomycetota > Actinomycetes > Kitasatosporales > Streptomycetaceae > Streptomyces > Streptomyces sp. NPDC001941. Next base: position 57,263 of record NZ_JBEOYE010000033.1, read on the forward strand.
CGCGGATGACGCGCTGCTGGGCGGGGCCGTTGGGGGCGGTCAGGCCCTGGCTGCGGCCGTCCTGGTTGACGGCGGAGCCGCGGACGACGGCGAGGACGCGGTCGCCGTCGCGCTGGGCGGCGGAGAGGCGCTTGAGGACGAGCATGCCGACGCCCTCGGACCAGATGGCGCCGTCGGCGCGGGCCGAGAAGCTCTTGCAGCGCCCGTCGGGGGCCATCGCGCCGAGCCTGCTGGACTCGACGAACATGGCGGGCGAGCTCATCACGGTGACGCCGCCCGCGAGGGCCAGGTCGCACTCGCCCGAGCGCAGCGCGGCGATCGCGGAGTGCAGGGCGACCAGCGAGGAGGAGCAGGCGGTGTCGATGGTGAGCGCCGGGCCCTGCAGGCCCAGCGCGTAGCTGATGCGGCCGGAGACGACGCTGCCGGATATGCCGGTGCCCTGGTAGCCGTCGAGGACTTCGAGGGGGGCGTGCCCGGTCTCGTAGTCGGCGCGCATGGCGCCGACGTAGACGCCGGTGCGGCTGCCGGTAAGGCCGTCGGGGCGGATGCCGGCGCGCTCCAGCGCCTCCCAGGAGGCCTCCAGGACGAGCCGCTGCTGCGGGTCCATGGAGACCGCCTCGCGCGGCGAGATGCCGAACAGGTCGGCGTCGAACTGCTCCAGGTCGTCCAGGAAGCCGCCCTGGTCGGCGTAGCTCTTGCCGGCCGCGCCGGGGTCGGGGTCGTACAGGTCGAGCCCGTCCCAGCGGGCGGGCAGCGGTCCGATGGCGTCCCGCCCGCCGGCCAGCAGCTCCCAGTACTGCTCGGGGGTCGCGACCCCGCCGGGCAGCCGGCAGGCCATCGCGACGATCGCCACGGGCTCGTGGCGCTGGTTCTCCAACTCGGCGTTGCGCTGCTGGAGTTGGAGGACGGCGGCCATGGCGCGCCGAAGCCGGTCCTCGTTAGCCTGGGCGTTCATCTCCGCCATCCGTCTCGTTCCGGGGGTGGTGGTACGGGGTGGGTCAGTGCTCGACCGTGACGTCCATGTAGGACGGGAAGCCCGGGACGCGGGCGCCGTCGTGCTCCAGGACCGAGACGCCGTCGTGCGTGGCGACCTCGGTGAAGCCGGAGAACTTGTAGGTGACGTACATGGTCCGGTTGCGGCTGGTGGGCACGAACTCGGCGCGCAGCTTCACCCCGGCCTCGTGGGCGCTGCGGATCAGGTGGCCGAGCAGCACCGAGCCGACGCCGCGGGACATCACGCGGCAGGACATCAGGAGCAGCTTGACGGTCCAGGCGTCGTCGCCGCGCTCGACGAGCGCGAGGCCGATCTTGCCGTACGTGCCGTACCGGTCCTCCAGGCCCGCGACCAGCAGGTCGTGGCCGGGCGAGCGGCGGAAGGCGTCCAGCTCCTCGTAGGAGTAGGTGTAGCCGGTGGCGTTGAGCTGGTTGGTGCGCACCGTGAGCTCCTCGGCGCGCTGCAGGTCGCGCTCCTGGGCGGGCGCGATGGTGAAGCGCATGCCGAGCGAGGCGAGGAACTCCTCGTCGGTGCCCTGGTGGTCGTCCTCGGCGAGCTTGCGCTGGGCGTCGGCGCGGTAGAGGTGGCGGCGCTCGCGGGAGTCGGCGGTGACGAAGCGGGGCCGCATCTCGGGCAGCTCCGGGATGCCCTCGGCGTCCAGCGCGTCGATGCACAGCACCTGCTCGTGCGCGAAGGAGACCTCGTCGCGCTCGAAGGGCTGGTCGTCGACGAAGGCCAGGGTGTCGACGCCGATGTTGATGGCCTCGGCGACGGCCTTCACCGAGTCGGACTTGTTGCCCCAGTTGATCTGCGGGTAGAGGAAGTACTCGGCGATGCCGAACTCCTCCAGCTTGGCCAGGGCGGCCTCGTGGTCGTTGCGGCTGGCGATCGAGTGCAGGATGCCGCGCTCGTCCAGGGTCCGGATGACGTCCACGACGCCGGGGCGCAGCGTGACCTCACCGTCCTCCAGGAGCACGCCGTCCCAGACGGTGTTGTCGAGGTCCCACACCACGCACTTGACGGTCTTGACGGCGGTCGTCATCTCACACTCCTCAGCGCGCGTTCCTGGAACGCGTACTCGGCAAGGCCCACTTGGTGGAGCTGTGCGCTGCCCTCGATGACCTCCATGACGCGGGAGTCGCCGAGGTAGCGCTGGACGGGGTAGTCGGGGCCGCAGCCGTTGGCGCCGTGGATCTGCACGGCGTCCAGGGCGGCGCGGCCGGCGGCGGTGGCCGCGAAGTACTTGGCGGTGGACGTGGCGGCCAGGGCGCCGGGGTCGCGCTCGTCGCGCAGCCGCCCGGCCTCCAGGCAGAGCAGCCGGGCCGCGCGGGCGTCCGTGTACATGTTGCTGATCATGCGGCGGACCAGCTGGTGGTCCTTGATGAGCGAGCCGAACTGCTCCCGGCCGGACGCGTAGTCGGTGCTGGCCGCCAGGCAGGCGTCCAGGATGCCGACGCTGCCCCAGCCGACGGTGTAGCGGCCCAGGTCGAGCGCGGCGCCGACCACGTGGGAGACCCCGAGGCCGGGGCGGGCCAGGACGTTGCCGCCCGGGACCCGGCAGCCCTCCAGGTACACGTTCGCGGTCATCGAGGCGCGGATGCCGATCATGCCCTCGATCAGCTCGGTGCGCAGGCCGGGGGTGTCGCGCTCCACCAGGAGGGCGGTGGGGCCCTCCGCGGAGCGGCCGACGACGAGGAACAGGTCGGCGCTCTCGCCGTACGTCGTCCACTTCTTGTGGCCGTCGACGATCCAGTCGTCGCCGTCGCGCTCCAGGCGGGTGGTGACGCCGGAGGCGTCGGAGCCGGCCCCCGGCTCCGACACCGCGAGCGCGCCCACGATCCGTCCCGCGGCCAGCCGGGGCAGCCAGTGCTCCTTCTGGGAGCGGCTGCCCCAGCGGGCGATCGCGTGCGCCACCATCGTGTGGACGGTGAGCAGGCTGCGCAGGGACGAGCAGGCCCGGCCGAGTTCCCCGGCGAGCAGGCCGAGGGTGACCGCGTCGCAGCCCCCGCCGCCGTACTCGCGGGCGACCGGCAGGCCGAGCAGGCCCTCGTCCGCGAGCAGCCGGATCACCTCCGGCGGGGTGCGCTGCTCGTGGTGCCAGGTGTCGGCGTGCGGGGCGACGCGGTCGTCGGCGAAGGCCCGGAACTCCTTGAGGGCCTGGGCCTGTTCCGCGGTGAGCGCTCCGGTCATCGTCGTCGTGTCCGTCCGGGCCGTCAGTGCGGGACCGGCGCCGACAGCTTGCGGCTGACGAACGCGTCGAGGGCGCTGATGGACCGGAAGTGCTCCAGCTCCAGGTCCTCGTTCTCGATGGTGATGCCGAACTCGTGCTCGACGAAGGAGACGAGCTGCATGGCGAACATGGAGCTGACGAAGCCCAGCTCGAAGATGTCGTCCTCGTCCTTGAGGTCCTGTACGGGGAAGAACCGCGAGAGGTAGTCCGCGATCCGCGCCTTGTTGTCCGTGCTCATGTCTGCTGTCCGTCCTGTCTGGTCATGGGTGCGGCGCCGGGGGCGTCCGGTCGGCGGTACTCGGCGGTGCTCGGCAGTACGCGGGCGGTGCTCAGCGGTACTTGTGGAACCCCTCGCCGCTCTTGCGGCCCAGCAGGCCGGCGGCGACCATCTTCTTGAGCAGCGGGGCGGGCCGGTACTTGTCGTCGTTGAAGCTCTCCTGGAGCACCTCGACGGACTTCAGGATCGTGTCGAGCCCGATCAGGTCGGCGGTCTCCAGCGGCCCCATCTTGTGGTCGAAGCAGGTCTTGAAGATCCGGTCGACGTCGGCGGCCGGGGCCACCCCGTCCTGGACCAGGAAGGCCGCCTCGTTGATGGTGAGCATCAGCACGCGGTTGGACACGAAGCCCGGCACGTCCTGGACGACGATGCAGTCCTTGCCCATGCCGGACAGGAAGCCGCGGGCGGTCTCGATGGTCTCCTCGGTGGTGTGCCAGCCGCGGATGACCTCGACCATGGGCTTCATCGGCACCGGGTTCATGAAGTGCATGCCGATGACCCGCTCGGGGCGCGAGGTGATCCCGCCGACCCGGGTGATGGAGATCGCCGAGGTGTTCACCGCGAAGACGACCTCGGGGCGGACGATCCGGTCGATCTTCTCGTACACCTTCTGCTTGATGCCCCAGTCCTCGGTGACGTTCTCCACCAGGAAGTCGGACTTGGCGAGCAGCTCGTAGTCGGTGGTGAACTCGATCTTCTCGAAGACCGCCGCCGGGTCCACGCCGGAGCCCTTGTTGAACAGGGCGTAGGCGCGCAGGCTGGTGCGCAGCTCCCGCTTGGCGTTCTCCAGGACGTCGTCGGAGACGTCCACGAGGACGACGTGGTGGCCGGTCTGGGCGAGGTTCTGTGCGACACCGACGCCCATGACGCCCGCGCCGACGACTCCTACGGTCGTGAATTCCATGTCTGGTACGACTCCGTTAGCGTGCGCCGCGGACGGCGTAGATGTTGTGGATGTCGGTGCCGACGTACAGCTCGTCCTGCTCGGCCGAGGCGGTGAAGCCGTGGCCGCGCAGCAGCTCCACGAGCCGGGCGACCTCGCCGTCGGCGTCGTGGACCTCCAGGACCATCTGCTGGATCTTCGGCCAGTCCTCGTCGGCGATGCCGTCGATGACCTGTCGCTCGCTCTTCTGCACGTCGATCTTGATGAGGTCGATGCGCTCGATGCCCTGCTCGCGGATGACGGCGCTGAGCGGGCGCAGCGTCGCGGTGAACTCGACCGCCTCGAAGCGGACGTCGATCAGCTCCTCGTCGGCGACCAGCTCGGCCACCTCCGCGTCGCCGGCCGTCTTCTGCTGGTTGGCGATGATGGTGCGCAGGTTGTGCTTCTCCTCGGCCTCGTCCGGGTGGAAGGACGACATGCCGGTGCTGCGCGGGTAGAAGGTGAAGTCGGCGGTGGTCTCCGCGTCGGAGACGCCGATGTTGAACAGGGTGGCGTTCACGCCGTGCTCGGCGACGTTCTGCGAGAGCAGCTCGAACATCGGCGGCGCGGGCTCGAAGGTGTACACCTTCACGTCCTTGGCCTCGTAGTGGGCGAAGAGCGTGAACAGGCCGATGTTGCCGCCGACGTCGACGACGGTGGCGCCGTCGGCGAGCGAGATGCCGTTCTTGGCGTAGGTGCGGTGGTCGAAGATGTCCTCGTAGAAGTGGAGGGTCTCCGCCTCGTTCTGGTGGTGCACGACCAGCCCGTTGGGCAGCGTGATCGTGGCCAGCGAGTTCCCGGTGTACGAGGAGGCGTCCTCGGCCACCAGCTCGCCGCCGGCCTTCAGCACGTCCACGGCGCCCGCGAGGCGGGCCAGCGTCGGCCACTCGTACACCTGGCGCAGCGTCAGCTCGACCCCGAAGGCCCGCTTGACGCGCAGGATCAGCCGGGTGGCGAGCAGCGAGTTGCCGCCCAGCTCGAAGAAGCTCACGTCGTGCGGCAGCGCCTCGTTCTTCAGCAGCTTGGCCCACAGGGCGCCCAGCTCGCGCTCGGTCGCGGACGCCTCGCGCTCCTCGTCGGCGGTGCGCGCCGCGTTGGCCGCGCCGTCGGCGACGGTCTCCAGCTCGGAGGCCGGGAAGCCGGTCCAGTCGATGTCGGCCCCGGCCAGCCACAGCCGGCCCAGCGCCTTCAGCGCGACGGCCGAGTCGGACTGGCGCTCCAGCGGGTGGCGCATGGAGGCGACGATGGTGCCGGCCTGCTCGGCGCGGGCGACGGTGGCCATGCTGCTCAAGGTCTGGCCGGGTCCGGCCTCCAGGAGCAGCGGGGTGTCCGCGAGCGCGGCCAGGCCGTCGGCGAAGCGGACGGTGCTGACCAGGTGGCGGGCCCAGTAGCCGGGGTCGGTGGCCTCGGCGTCGGTGATCAGGCGGCCGGTGACGTTGGAGACGTACGGGATCCGCGGCGCGTTCAGCGTCAGGGTCCGCGCGATCGCGGTGACCTGCCCGGTGATGGACTCCATCATCGAGGAGTGGAAGGCGTGCGTGGACTGCACCCGGCGGCTGACCACGCCCTGCTCGCCCAGGCTCGCCTGGAGCTCCTCGACGGCGGAGACGGGTCCGGCGACGACGCAGAACTCCGGGCCGTTGACCGCCGAGAGCGACACCCGCTCGCCGAGCAGCGGGCGGACCCGCTCCTCGGGGAGCATCACCGCGAGCATGGCGCCCTGCGGCAGCGCGTCGATGAGCGCGGCGCGGCGGGCCACCAGGGTCAGCGCGTCGCGCAGCGAGAGGACTCCGGCCAGGGTCGCCGCGACGTACTCGCCGAGGCTGTAGCCGATCATGACGGAGGGCCTGGCGCCCCAGGACTCCCAGAGCCGGGCCAGCGCGTACTCGATGACGAACAGCGCGGGCTGGGCCAGGCGCGTGGCGTTGAGGCGGCGTTCGTCCTCGCTCTGCGGGCCGTTGTCGCGGCCGAGCATGCGGCGCAGGTCGACGGCCGGGGCGGGGGCGGACGCGGCGCCGGGCGCCGGGTCGGGGAAGACGACCTCGCGGATGTCCAGGCCCAGTTCGGGGGCGAGCGCCTCGGCGCACTCGTCGAGGGCCGCGCGGAAGACCGGGAAGTCGCGGTAGAGGTCGCGGCCCATGTCCAGGTAGTGGTCGCCCAGGCCGGGGAACATGAAGGCGACCGGGGCGGTGCCCTGGGCGGGCCGCTTGGCGCCGAGCTCGGTGGCCCCGCCGTCGCCGGCCAGGACCGCGCCGCGGTGGCCGCCGTCGGTGCCGACGGTGCGGATGCGCACCGGCACGTCCTCGGCGCCGCCCGCGGTGGCGAACCGGGCCTTGAGGCCGGCGAGTCCGGCGTCGAGCGAGCTGTCGCTGGAACCGCTGACCAGGGCGAGGTGCCACTGTACGGGCGCCGCGCCGGCCGCCTCGGCCTTCGTGCTGTTGGGGCTCATGCCTCTCCTCGTGGTGTCGACCGGACGGAAAGGGTCGAGCGCCCACTGCTGCCCCGTGCCCCTCCGAGGATGTCTTCCGTCGCCCAGGCTGGTGCGGGCGGCTAGAGCGGGGCATGAGCTGCGGTGGACGCTTGTGCGACCGGTCGCGTCGGGGTGGTGCGGAAGGTACGGAAGGGGGTGCGGGGGGCTCGGGGAACGGCCCCCGGAGGGCTGGAGGAACGGCCCGGAGGGTGTGCGAGACGGCCCCGCAGGATCCAAGGGACTCGGGAAACGGCCCCCGGAGGACTCCGGGGAAGCCCTCAGAGGACGGTGACGGCGCTCTCCGCGTGGCGCTTGGCGAGCCGCAGCGTGGCCGTCGAGTTGCGCCCGAGGGCCTCGCGTACGTAACGGCGCGCCCCGGCCAGGTCGGTGCCCGGGCCGAGGACCTTCTCGACCGCCTCCTCGCGCAGCACGACGCTGTGCTGGGAGACGACCGTCACGCCGGTCTCGTCGGGCAGCACCGACCACTCGCCGGTGTGTGCCTCCATCAGCGCGGGCGTCGTCGTCTGCTTGTAGACGATCCGCCCGGCGTGCGGGAAGCAGACCCGCACCGACTCGGTGGTGTGCGAGCTGCCGTCGGCGGTGACGGTGTCCATCGCCATCACCTGGACCCCGGGGGTGTCCTCGGTCAGCTCCATGCGGGAGACGTGCGGCAGCAGTTCGGGCCAGTCCCCCACCCGGTACAGGAAGTCGTAGACCAGCTCGGCCGGGCCGTTGACCCGGACCGCGTCCTCGAAGACCAGGACCAGCTCGTCCAGCCTGGTCCAGCGTTCGGCCAGGCGCTTGAGGTTGGCCAGTTCGGCGGTGGAGTTGGTGTCCGTGGCGCGCTCGACCCAGGCGACGTCCTCGGCGCGGTCGCCGCCGACGGTGAAGTCGTGCAGCAGCGTCAGGGCGGTGGTGCCGCCCGGCCGCTCCTCGACGACCCAGGTGCCGTTCATCGTCTCCAGCGGGGCCATCGGGTGGCTCTGGCGGAACGTGATGGTCCGTGCGGCGGAGTCCTGCACCCGTTCGGAGGTCCAGGAGCGGACCTCGCCGTTGGCCGTCGCCCACATGCGCAGCCGTTCCCGGGTGCCGTCGAACTCCAGCCGCTCCACGTGCACGTTGGGCGGGAAGAACAACGGCCACTGGACCGCGTCCGAGAGCAGTCCGTAGACCACCCCGGCGGGGGCGTCCACCTCCACCGAGTGCGACGTGCGGTGCACACGCTCACTGGACACCACGAACACCTCTTCATTCTTGGGACGGGGGACCGCCGGGCGGCTCGCCGGCGGTTGGCGGGGCGGGGCGGGACCGGTCGGAACGGGACGACCGGGCCCGGTCGGACCGGGACGGGACCCGGTCAGAAGTTGCCCAGGCCGCCGCAGACGTTGAGGGCCTGCGCGGTGATGGAGGCGGCGGGCTCGGAGGCCAGGTAGCCAACGAGCCCGGCGACCTCCTCGGGTGTGGAGTAGCGGCCGAGCGGGATCTTCGCCTCGAACTGCTCCTGGACGAACTCCTCGCTGGTGTCCCAGGCCGCCGCGTAGCCCTTGCGCACGCGCTCGGCCATCGGGGTCTCCACGTAGCCCGGGCAGACCGCGTTGACGGTCACGCCGGTGGGCGCCAGCTCGCGGCCCAGCGCCTTGGTGAAGCCGACCACGCCATGCTTGGAGGCGCTGTACGGGGCGCCCAGCAGGACGCCCTGCTTGCCCGCCGTGGAGGCGATGTTGATGATGCGGCCGTGCGCGGCGTCGGCCAGGCCGCCGTTCTTCAGCGCCTCCCGGGTCACCAGGAACACGCTGTTGAGGTTGGTGTCGATGACGTCGTACCAGAGGTCGTCGGCGATGTCGGCGGTCACGCCGCCCCCGCTGCGCCCGGCGTTGTTCACCAGCACGCTGATCGGTCCGTACGCCTCCACGACGGCCGCGACCAGCTCGGCCACCGCCTCGGGCGAGCGCACGTCGGCCGCCTGGCCGTCCACCTCCAGGCCCTCCTCGCGCAGGTCGGCGACGGTCTGCTTGACGTCGAGGGCGGTACGGGCGCACAGGAAGACGCGGTGGCCGCTGCGCGCGAGCTGCCGGGCGACCTCCAGACCGATGCCGCTGGTGGCTCCGGTGACCAGGGCGACGGGGTGGTTCTGGGACACGGTCAGTGCTCCTTCAGGCGGGGGGAGGACGTGGGCGGCAGGGCGAGGCCCGGCTCGTGCGGCGCCTCGTCGGCGATCCGGTCGGCGAGGTCCAGCGGGGCGAACGCCCCGGCCAGCGCGCCGCGGCTGAGTACGGAGCCGCGCGCGGCGACGTACCCGTCGGGACGCACCAGGAGCCAGCCGCCGGGCAGCAGGTTCAGCCCCCGGCGCAGGGTGTGGCCCGGGTCGTCCAGGGGCGCCGGGCCGTCGGGGCCCGAGCCGCCGACGGTGCGCACGGACAGCCACTCGCCGTACTGGGCGGCGGCGGTGAAGGCCACGCCGACCGGCACGTCGCCGGGGCCCTTGCCGCCGGCGGCGAGCAGCAGCGTCCAGCGCGGGTCGCGCAGTTCGGCGGCGTAGGCGCGGCTGCCGGGGCTGTCGCTGTCGTGCACCGGCGCGGCGGTGGCCCGCTGGCCGGGGTACGGGGCCGGGGTGGGCTCGGGGCCCGCCACGACGACCGGCCCGGCCCCGGAGACGTAGTCGAAGACGCCGGTGGTGGTCAGCGGCGACTCGTCGTAGCCGATGCGCAGCCCGGACATGCCGCCCAGGACCTTGCGCTGGATGGCGCGGCGCAGCGGCGGCACGTTGCGCACGACGGTGAAGACCACCGGCAGCGCCAGCGACGCCACCAGGTTCTTCAGCTGCACCAGGAAGGTGGCGGTGCGGGTGGAGCCGAGCAGCGCCTTGCCGATGGGCACGCGCTCCTCGCTGTAGGTCTCCAGGAGCCCGGCGCCCGCGTGGCCCTCCTCGACCGCGGCGAGCTTCCAGGCCAGGTTGTACGCCTCCTGGATGCCGGTGTTCATGCCCTGCCCGGAGGCGGGGCTGTGCACGTGCGCGGCGTCGCCCGCGACGAAGACGCGGCCGTCCTGCATGCGCTCCACCATGCGCTGCTGGAAGGTGAAGACGGACGTCCACTCGGTCTCGCCGACGACCACCGGGCGCCCCAGGCCCTTGGAGAGCTTGGCGGTCAGCCGCTCCTCGGCGGGGCGCGGGTCGTCCTCGCGGGACGCGGGCGCGGTGTCCAGCAGGCGCCAGTGGCCCTCGCGGGCGTAGGGCACCATCATCAGCGCCTGTCCGCCGGTGTGGGTCCAGTAGATGGTGTCGGGCGGCAGGTCGGTGGAGACCGGCGCGTCGGCGAGCATCCAGGTGTCGGCGCTCTCGCCGGCGAGCTTCAGCCCGAGCTGCTTGCGCACGGTGCTGTGGCCGCCGTCGCAGCCGACCAGCCAGTCCGCGTCGACCTGCTCCACCGTGCCGTCGGGGTGCGCCAGTTCGGCCCGCACGCCGTGCAGGTCCTGGGTGAAGCCGGTGAGCCTCACGCCCCACTCGACCTCGACGCCGAGCCGGGCCACGGCGGCGCGCAGCACGGTCTCGGTCTCGGTCTGGCCGATGACCAGGGTGTACGGGTACGCGGTCGGCATCGTCGAGTAGTCCGCGTCGAGCCGGACCAGGCGGCGGCCCTCGGCGTACATGGTGAAGGCCCGGTTCTTGCGGCCCCGGGCGATGATCTCGGAGACGACGCCCATCTGGTCGTACGTCTCCAGGGTGCGCGGGTGGGTGGCCACGGCCCGGCTGGTGCGCGCGGGCCCGGAGGCCGCGTCGACCAGGCGCACGCGCAGGCCCCGGCGGGCCAGCTCGTGGGCGGCGGTGAGCCCGACCGGTCCGGCCCCGGCGACGAGGACCTGCGGCTGGCCGGCGGGTATCACGCGGCGGCCCCGGCGACGGCGGGCTCTTCGACGGTCTCGTACAGGCCCGGGTCGGGGGTGGCCAGCGGGCCGAGGCCCTTGACGATGGACTGGAACTCCGGGCTGCGCACGGCCTGCTGGTGGGCGGCGGCGTCCTGCCACACGGCCAGCTCCAGGAAGACGTTCGGGGCCCCGGCGTGGCGCAGGGTCTGGTGGCTGACGTAGCCGGGCTGGGCGGCCATGAAGGAGGTGAGGCGCTGCTTGACGGCCAGGAACTCGTCGAGGTCGCCGTGGACGGTCAGCTTGTTGACGAAGGTCACCATGGTCTGCTCCAGGGTCGGTGCGGGAACGGGATCGGTGTGGGGTCAGACGGCGGCGCGTTCGCGCAACTGGGTGCGCAGGGAGCGCCGTTCGGGCTTTCCGCTGGGGGTGCGCGGCACCTCGTCGAGCGCCTCGGCGAGCCGGATCAGCTCGAAGTGGGCGAGCCGCTCGTTGGCGCGCGTGGTGATGGAGTCCAGGACGTCGAGGACGCCGGTGCCGGCGGGGCTGAGGTCGGCGATGCCGTACGGGTCGGCGGAGGCGCCCTCGGCGAGCACGATCCCGGCCCAGACCAGGCCGCCGTGCTCGGGGTCGGGCCAGTCGACGACGATGCAGTCGGCCACCCGGGGGTCCTCGGCGAGGATCCGCTCGACCTGGCTGGGCGAGACGATCTCGTTGTCGTACTTGAAGACGTCGGCGAGCCGGTCCACCAGCCGCAGATCCCCGTCGTCGTCGAGGTAGCCGACGTCGCCGGTGGAGAACCAGCCGTCGGCGTCGACGCGCGAGGGCTGTCGCTCCCCGAGGTAGCCGGCCATCAGCTGCGGGCCGCGCACCTGCACCTCGCCGGTGGACCAGACGGGCACCGGGGTGCCGGTGCCGATCGCGACCAGGCGGCACTCGGTCCCGGGGACCGGGCGGCCGACGGAGCCGGGGCGGTGCCGGTCCGGACGCTGGCAGTGCGTCAGCGGGGACAGCTCGGCCATGCCGTAGCCCTGGATGACGGGGACGCCGAGCGCGTCGGCCAGGGTGCGGGCGGCGTCGGGCCGCAGCCCGGAGCCGCCGGAGAGCACGGCCGTCAGCGGGCCGGTGAGCGGCCCGGCCCCGGCCAGCCGCGGGTCGGCGGCCAGCCGGTGCAGCCGGGCGGGCAGCCCGTAGTAGTGGGTGGCGCCGCGCTCGGCGGCCAGGGCGAGGGAGGCGACCGGGTCGGGGTCGGGGCACAGCACCTGCCGCGCCCCGGCGTAGATCGCCGAGTTGAGGTGCATGGTGTGGAACAGCGGCAGGTGGTTGAGGGTGACCGAGGAGGCGTCCACCCGGTGGGCGAGGGCGGTCTGGCGGGCGTTGGCGACCAGGTTGCGGTGGGTCAGGAGCACGCCCTTGGGCCGTCCGGTGGTGCCGGTGGTGAACTGCACGCAGGCCACCGCGCCGGGGTCGACGACCCGGGCGCCCCGGTCGTCGCGCTCCTCCTCCAGCACCCCGGACAGCGGCACCGCGTCGCCCGGGGCGACCCCGTCGGCCGCGTCGGTGGCCACGACGACCCGCAGCCGGGGCAGCGCGCCGCGCAGCTTGGTGAGCAGCTCGGCGGTGGCGCCGGGCACCAGGGCCAGCTCCACCGCGCCCTGCGTGATGACGTGCCGCAGCCCGTCCTCGCTGATCAGCGGGTTGACCAGGACCACGGTCGCGCCGGCCCGGAGCGTCCCGTAGTAGGTGGCGGCGAACACCGGGTCGAGCACGTTGGCGACGCCGACCCGGGCTCCCGGGGCGCACTCGGCCCGCACGTAGGCGGCCACCTGGTCGGCCCGGGCGTCCAGCTCGGCGAAGGTGAGCGCGGTGCCGCCGCTCTGGACGGCGATGCCGTCCGGGTCGCGGACGGCCGCCGCGCGCAGCAGTCCGTCCAGCGGGAGGTCCGGGTACGTGAAGTTCGGCACGGCTCGTTCTCCTCCGCTGGCACTGGCATCCGCTGTTCGTGCTCTGTTCGTGTTCGTGCGCTGTTCGTGCTCTCACGTTCGGCGGGCGCGCTTGAGGAATCTTCGAAGAGTGCTCGATCTGGAGTGCGGAGAGTGTCGTCGTACGACGGAAGAAGTCGACACGACCGACAACGGAAGAACGACGACGGAAGAAGGGGTGCACGCATGACCTCCGAAACGCTCACCCGCCCCGAACTCGCGCCTGCGCCAGTGGAGTTCGGCACGCTCTACGGAGAGGTCCAGCAGTACTACGCGCACCAGATGCAGCTGTTCGACCAGCACGACGCCGAGCGCTGGGCCGGCACGTTCACCGAGGACGCGGTCTTCAGCGTGCCGACCCTGGACGAGCCGGTGCGCGGGCGCGCGGGCCTGGCCGCCAACGTGCGGCGCAACAAGCACCAGCAGGCGCGCAGCGGCGAGCAGCTGCGGCACTGGATCGGCATGCTCGACCTGGACCCGCAGCCCGACGGCACCCTGCACACCCGCTGCTACGCGCTGGTCTACCTGACGCCGCGCGGCGGCGACGCCCGGGTGCACCGCTTCTGCGTGATGGAGGACGTGCTGGTGCGCTCGCGCGGCAAGTGGCGCACCCGCTACCGCCTCGTCACCCGCGACGACCTGGCCTGAGCCGACGGAACCCCGAGGAATCCCCATGACGACGTACGCGACCGAGCCCCACGCCCCCGCCGACCTGGCGGCCGTCTACGCCCAGGTGCAGAACTTCTACGCCCGCCAGGTGCGGCTGCTCGACGCCCTGGACGCGGAGGAGTTCGCCGCCACGTTCACCGAGGACGGCGTCTTCTCCCCCACCCCCACGGCCCCGGCCGCCCGCGGCCGCGCGGAGATCGCCGCGGCCCTGCGCGCCGCCCACGCCCGCAAGTTCGGCACGGACCCGGTGCGCCGCCGCCACTGGTTCAACATGCTGGAGGTCCGTCCGGGCGCCGACGGGCTGCTGCGCACCCACTTCTACTCGATGGTCCTGGTCACCCGCCCCTGGGACCCGGCGCCGGTGACGGCCCCGAGCAGCGTGGTGGAGGACGTCCTGGAGCGCGACGCGACGGGCGCCCTGCTGACCAGGGAACGGCGCGTGACGCCGGACCACCTGTCGTTCTAGGGGCACCGCCTCCGGGAGGCCGGTGACACGCCTCGGGGGGCGTCCTGCCGGTCCGGCCGCGAGCCGGGCCTGGTCGGCAGGACGCCCCCCGAGGGGCGGAGCGTCAGGCGTGGCAGGCCGGGAGCCCGCCGTGGTGCTCGGTCATCTCCGCGAACAGCGCCGGGACGTCCAGCGGCACGCCCGGCTCCGCGCCTCGCTCCTCCGCGTACGCCCGGTGCAGGTTGGGGACCAGGCGCTCGGCGTCGAGCAGGTCGGCGAACGGGCCGGGGCCCGACTCGCGGGCGACCTCCAGCGGGGTGAGGCCCGCCGCGACGCCCTCGCGGGCGAGGTCCTGGAGGCGGCGCAGGTAGGCCTCGTTGAGGTCGTACAGCTCGGGGCCGCCGACCGGGCCGTGCCCGGGGACGACCGTCGTGGCGCCCAGCGCCCGCAGCCGGTCCAGCGCGGCCAGGGAGCCGGAGACCGAGCCCATCGGGCAGAACGGGGTGGCGCCGGCCATGACGAGGTCGCCGGTGAACACCACGCCCCGCTCGGGCAGGTGCACGACCGTGTCGCCGGTGGTGTGCGCGGGCCCCACGTGCAGCAGTTCGGCCCGCAGCGGGCCCAGGTGCAGGGTCATCCGGGTGCGGTAGGTGAGGGCGGGCGTGACCAGGGTCAGCTCGCCCCACTCCACGTCGGGCCAGAGCCCGGCCATGTGCAGCCCGGCCCGCTCGGCGTCCTCCCGCGCGTGCTCGTGGCCGATGACGACGGCCTCGGGGAAGAGGAAGTTGCCGAAGGTGTGGTCGCCGTGGAAGTGGGTGTTGACCACGGTGCGCGGCGGGCCCGGCGCCAGGCGCAGCGCCTCGGCGCGCAGCGCGCGGGCCCGGGCGGCGGTGGCGACGGTGTCGACGAGGGCGCTCGCGCCCCCGCCGACGAGGATCCCGGCGTTGTTCAGGCACCAGCCGCCGTCGGGCTGGACGTAGGCGAAGACGCCGTCGGCGACCTCGGTGGCGCGCACGGGGGCGCCGGTCGTACGGCTGGGTGGCACGGGGTCAGCTCCTGGTGGTGGCGGGGGTCTCGGGCAGGTCCAGGGCGGTGGGCGACGGCTCCGGCGCGGCGGGCGGCGCCGCCGTGAACAGGTCCGTCCGCACCTGGACCGGGTCCGTCCCGTACGCGATCCTGCGGGTGATCTTCCCGCCGATCGCGGTGCGCCCGACGACCGCCGCCGCGCGCGAGCGCAGCCGGGTGGTGACCGGTCCGCCCCGGCCGAGCAGGGCCTTGGCCTGGACGCGCTGCATGCGGTGGACGGCCGCGGCCGCGGGCCTGCGCCGTTCCTCGTACGCGCTCAGCCGCTCCCGGCTCGGGTCGCCCTCGCGCACCGCGTCGAGCAGGACCGGGTGCGCGGCGGCGGCGTCCTGCAGGGCGAGGTTGATGCCCTGGGCGCCGATCGGGCCGTGGGTGTGGGCGCTGTCGCCGACCAGCACGAAGCCGTCGCGGGTCCAGGTGCGGGCCTGCGCGGCGAACACGTCGAGCAGCGTCAGGTCGGACAGGCTGCGCAGGTGCTCGTGCAGCAGGTCGGCGAAGTGCGGCAGCGCCTCGGCCAGTTCGCGGCGGATCGGGTCGATGCCGCGGGCCGCGGCCTTGTTCCAGGTGCGGTGCGGCAGCGTCCAGCCGATGCGCAGCCGCTCCGGGTGGGCGTCGTGCACCAGCAGGGCGCCGCCCTCGACGCGGTGGACGCGCACGTACCCGGTGGCACGGCCGGGGGCGGGCAGCGAGAACCAGACCACGTCCTGGTCGAACGCCTCGGTGCGCCCGGAGTCGATGCCGGCCAGCGTCCGGGTGCGCGAGAAGCGCCCGTCGGCGCCGGCGACCACGGCGGCGCGCACGGTCACCGGCCGGCCGCCGGGCCCCGCGGCGGTCACGCCCGCGATCCGCCCGTCCTCCTCCACCAGGCCCTTGACCCGGTGCCCTTCGAGGTGGAGGAAGCCCGGCAGCGCCCGGCAGGCCTCGGTGAGCTCGGCGAGCAGGTGCACCTGGGGCAGCGCGAGCAGGTTGTCGTACGGGGCGTCCAGGCGGCGGTAGTCCACGTCGAGCAGCAGCCGCTCGTCCTGGAGCACCTGGAAGCCGTCGAGGGCGCACGCGCCGCGGGCGCGGGCGGCGTCGAGCACGCCCAGCTGGTCCAGGATCCGCTGCCCGCCGGGCTGCAGGATCTCCCCGTGGAAGTCGCGGCGCAGCGCGGTGGAGCGCTCCAGCAGGGCCACCCGCAGGCCCGAGCGCAGCAGCATCAGGGTCAGGGCGAGCCCGGCGGGCCCGGCTCCCACGACGCAGACGTCGGCCCGCAGTTCGCCCGCGGAACCCATGGCGGGTACGGCTCTCCGGGTCATCGCGCCACCCCTCAGGCCGCGGCCCGCGCGGACAGCGCCGCGTTGACCAGGTCCATGATCAGGCGCGGGGTGTCCGCCTCGTCCAGCGCCTCCTCGTCGAGCGTGACCTCGAAGTCGCGCTCGATGACGCCGATGGTCTGGAGCAGCGCCAGCGAGTCGTAGCCCAGCTCGAAGAACGACTCGTCCAGGTTGCTCTCGTCCAGCGGCAGTCCTTCGCCCTCGCCCGCGGCGTCGCGCAGCAGGGTGGCGAGGTGGCTGAGTTCCAGGCGGTCCACGGTGATGCCTCTCGTGAGTGCGTACGTCGGTCTCCGCCCCGGGGACGCCGCGGCGGGTGCCGGGGCGGGCCGGGGCTCAGCGTGCGGCGGCGCGCACGACGGTGGCGGCGTTGAAGCCGCCCCGTCCCCGGGCCAGCACCAGGGCGGTGCGCAGCCGGGTCTCGCGCGGGGCCCCGGTGACCAGGTCCACCGGGCAGTCGTCGGCGGCGCGCGCGGTGCCCGGGGTGGGCGGCACCACCTGGTCGCGCAGGGCGAGCAGGGCGGCGGCGAGGTCCAGGGCGGAACCGCCCGAGACCAGGCGTCCGGTCATCGCCTTGGGGGCCGTGACGGGCACCCCGTAAGGCCCGAAGAGCTCGGCCAGGGCCCGGGCCTCGGCCCGGTCGGCGGCCCGCTCCCCCGCCGCGTCGGCGAACACCACGTCCACGTCAGCGGGGTTCACCCCGGCGTCGGCGAGCGCCAGGCGCGCCGCGTCCAGCAGCCGGGGCTGCCCGCCGCCGGGGGCCGGGTCGAAGGTGGCGGCGCAGCCGACGACGGTGCCGTACACGGTGGCGTGGCGCTCGCGGGCGGCGTCGCCGTCCTCCAGGACGAACAGGGCGCCGCCCTCGCCGACGACGTGGCCCGAGGCCTCCGCGTCGAACGGCAGGTAGGCGCGGGCCGGGTCGTCGGCGGTGCTCAGGCCGCCCGCGGCGAGCTGGGCGGTCCAGCCCCAGGGGCACACGGCGGCGTCGGCGCCGCCGGTGACCACGGCGCGCACGCCCTTGCGGAGCTGGCGGCGGGCCTGGGCGACCGCGTCGAGGCCGCCGGCCTGCTCGGAGACGACGACGCCGCTGGGGCCGCGCAGTCCGTGCCGGATGGATATCTGGCCGGAGTTGGCGGCGTAGAACCAGGCGAAGGACTGGTAGGCGCTGACGTGCTTGCTGTCCTTGCTCCACAGCTCCTGCAGCTCGCGCTGGCCGAACTCGAAGCCGCCGATCGCGTTCGCGGTGACCACGCCGACGGCGTAGTCGGGCAGGGCGGCCGGGTCGAGGTCCGCGTCGGCCAGTGCCTCGGCGGCGGCGGCCAGCGCGAGCCGGGTGACGCGGTCGGTCTGCGGGATCAGCTTGCCGGAGACGTGCTCCTCGTCGACGAAGCCGGTGACCTCGCCCGCGAACTTCGCGGGGTAGCCGGAGGCGTCGAAGCGGGTGACGGGCGCGATGGCGCTCTCGCCGCGCAGCGCGGCGGCCCACCACTCCTCGGTGCCCACGCCACCGGGCGCGACGATCCCGATGCCGGTGACGGCGGCGTCCACGGTACGGACGGCGAGCAGGCCCGCCTCCTCTGCTGCGGCGGTCACGCGGCCTCCCCCAGGCGTCGGGTGGTGAGCACCATGGCGCTCTGGAACCCGCCGAAGCCGCTGCCGACGCTGAGGACGGTCTCGGTGCGCTGCGCGCGGGCGACCAGCGGCGTGTAGTCGAGGTCGCAGGCGGGGTCGGGGTCGTGCAGGTTGGCGGTGGGCGGCACCAGGTCGTGCTCGATGGCGAGCGCGCTGGCGGCGATCTCCAGGGAGCCGATGGCGCCGAGCGAGTGCCCGATCATCGACTTCACGGAGCTGACCGGCACCCGGTGGGCGTGCGCGCCCAGGCTCTTCTTGAACGCGGCGGTCTCGTGCTTGTCGTTCTGCTTGGTGCCCGAGCCGTGCGCGTTGACGTAGTCCACGTGCGTGGCGTCGAGCCGGGCCTCGTCGAGGGCGAGCCGGACGGCCTCGGCCATCTCCAGGCCGTCCAGGCGCAGTCCGGTCATGTGGTACGCGTTGGAGCGCGAGGCGAACCCGGCGATCTCGGCGTACACGTGGGCGCCCCGGCGCAGCGCGTGGCCGTACTCCTCCAGGACCAGGACCGCGCTGCCCTCGCCCAGGACGAAGCCGTTGCGGCTGCGGTCGAAGGGGCGCGAGGCGGTCTCCGGCTCGTCGTTGCGCGCGGAGGTGGCCCGGATCGCGTCGAAGGACGACAGGGTGATCGGGGTGATCGGGGCCTCGGAGGCGCCCGCCAGCATGACGTCCGTACTGCCCTCGCGGATCAGCTCGACGGCGTGGCCGATCGAGTCGAGGCCGGAGGTGCAGCCGGTGGAGACCACGGCGACGGGGCCCTGGGCGCCGGTCGCGCGGGCCACCTCGGCGGCCATGGAGCTGGGGGCGAGGTAGTCGCCGAGCCGGGCGTCGGCCCGGGTGTGGTCGAGCAGCCACTCGCTGCCGCCCCGGCTGACGTGCGCGTACACCTCGTCGAGGCCGGTGCTGCAGCCGACGGCGGTGCCCAGGGTGACCCCGGTGCGCAGCGGGTCGGCGGCGGTGCCGACGCCGCTGTCGGCGACCGCCTCGCGCGCGGCGACCAGGGCGAACTGGGCGGCCCGGTCGAGGCGGTGGGCCTCCTGCGGGCTGAAGCCGTGCTCGGCCGGGTCGAAGTCCGCCTCGGCGGCGATCCGCGAGCGGAACGTCGAGGCGTCGAAGAGGGTGATGCCGCGGGTCGCGGTGCGGCCCTCGCTGAGCAGTGACCAGAAGGCCTTGGTGCCCACGCCGCCCGGGGCGACGACTCCGATCCCGGTGATGACGACGCGTCTCATGGGTTGTCCCTCACGCTCGGTCCTCCTGGCTGGCGGTTCGGTCAGCCGCGCGCGGCGGCCGGGGCGCGGTCCGCTGCGAGGCGGCCGACGACGCGACAGGCGCGCCCGATCAGCCGGGGCAGTTCACGTCCGCGTACGAAGAAGTGGTCGCCGGGCACCGTGCGGGCGACGACCGGGCCGGTGGTCCAGGACCGCCAGCCCGCCATCGCCTCGAGCTGGGCGAGCGGGTCGTCCCGGCCCGCCACGAGCAGCACGGGCACGTCCAGGGGCGGGCCCTGCAGCGGCTCGCGGGCGGCCTTGCGCAGTTCGTCGGCGAGGATCAGGTCGTCGCGCAGCACCGGCATCACGGCCCGGTGCCAGAAGCCTCCGACGGCCGCCCCCTCGGGCAGCGCGTCCGCCTCGTCGAGCAGGCTCATCAGCAGCTCGTCGGACTCGCGACAGGCGTCGGAGAGCGAGGAGCTGCGGTCCGGCGGCGGGGAGGCGCCCAGCGCGAGGAGCGCGGGTCCCGGCAGGCCCGCCTCGTGCAGGGCGCGGGTGAGCGTGTAGGCGACCAGCGCGCCCAGGCTGTGCCCGTAGAGCACGTACGGCTCGTGCGGGCCGCCGGGGCCCGTGGCGACCTTGTGCAGCAGGTCGTCCAGCAGGCCCTGGCGGTCGGTCAGGCGCGGTTCGCGGCGCCGGCCCTCGCGCCCCGGCAGCAGGTGCGCCGACTGCTCGACGCCCGGCCCGAGGTGGTTCGGCCAGCCGAAGTAGGCCGACACCCCCGCTCCGGCGTGCGCGAAGCAGTGCAGCCGTACGGGCCGTTCCTCGGACATGCGGCGTCCCTCCTGCCGGGTGGGCCGGGCCGCGCCCGGTCTCGTCCGTCGAGGCTCGTCGAGCCGCCTCGAACGACGCTCGTGCTCAGGCCGCGTACAGGTCGAAGGTCGAGGTGCGCCGCGGCCCGCTGAGCACGTCCAGGGCCGGGTCGACCGTCAGCATCGCCTGGTGCAGCCGCTGGAGCTGCGGCGAAGGCTCCACGCCCAGGTCCTCGATCAGGCGCATGCGGAGCTTGCGGTACACGTCGAGTGCGGTGGCCTGGCGGCCCGAACGGTAGAGCGCGACCATCGCCTGCGAGTGCAGGCCCTCGTGCTGGGGGTGACGGGCTATCAGATCGGTGAGCTCGGCGATGAGTTCGGTGTGCCGGCCGAGCCGCAGATCGGCGTCGATGCGCCGCTCGACGGTCACCAGACGGCTCTCCTCCAGGCGCATCACCTCGATCTCGAGGATCGGCCCGACCCGTACGTCGACCAGGGCGGAGCCCTGCCACATC
Source organism: Streptomyces sp. NPDC001941 (assembly GCF_040296945.1). NCBI lineage: Bacteria > Bacillati > Actinomycetota > Actinomycetes > Kitasatosporales > Streptomycetaceae > Streptomyces > Streptomyces sp. NPDC001941. Next base: position 77,670 of record NZ_JBEOYE010000033.1, read on the forward strand.
GCCAGCGCCTGGCGGAACATGCCCGCGGCGCGGTCGTCGTCACCGTCCTCGAACGCGCCCTGCCCGGCCGTCACCAGCTGCTCGTAGCGGTGCACGTCCACGCACTCGGGCGGGATCTGCAGCAGGTAACCACCGTGCCGGGTGGCGAGCACGTCCTTGGCCGTGCCCGGGGCGTCCGGCCCCATGGCCGTGCCCAGGCGGCGGCGCAGCTGCAGGATGTACGTCTGCAGCGTCGTCATGGCGCTCTGGGGCATGTTGGTGCCCCAGATCTCCTCCATGAGTGTGGGGACGGGCATGACCCGCCCCGGGTAGAAGGCGAGCAGGGCGAGAATCTGCCTCGGCTTGCCCGCGGTCGGAACGATCGAACCCCCGTTGACGTCTGCGCTCAACGGACCCAGAACCTGAATCTCCACGGTTTCCTCCCGTACCTGGTCGAGTTCCCTCGATGGCTCAAAGCCGTCGGCGCCCAGCACGCTAGCCCCGTTCCCGCAGCGCCCCCCGAAACCTCCACCCGCGTTCAAGTGGCCTTCCACGGAGGCCCTTTCACCGCTTGTGCCGGTCACTTGAGAACGCGCGTACGGGAGCTGGAACTCCGGTCGCACGCGCCACCGACCGCCCCGCCCGGCCGGTACCGTCCGAAAACCCTCGCCCTGCCCGCGGTCGCCCCGGCCGCCCCTGCCGCCGACGGAGGCCTCATGGAACTGCGCCTGTTCGTGTTCCACCACGCCGGTGGGTCCCACCTGCTCTACCGGGACTGGCCCGCCCGCTTCCCGGCCGGCTGGGACGTGCGCCTGGTGGACGCCCCCGGCCACGGACTGCTCGGCGACCAGCCGACGCTCACCGAGGCGCACGCCCTGGTCGACCACTTCCTGCGCACCCTGGGCCCCGAACTCACCGGCCGCTACGCCCTGTTCGGGCACAGCATGGGCGGCCTGGTCGCCTACGAGCTGACCCGCAGGCTGCTCGCCGAGGGCCGCACACCACCGCTCTGGCTCGGCCTGTCGGCGCGCGGCACCCCGCGCCCCGAGGGCGACGGCACCACCCGCCACCTGCTCGACGACGCCGGGCTGCGCCGCGAGCTGGCCGCCATGGGCGGCACCCCCGCGGCCGTCCTCGACGACCCCGAGCTCTGGGAGGTCTTCGGGCCCGCCATCCGCGGCGACCTGCGGCTGGTGGAGACCTGGCGGCCCACCCGGCAGGGCGGCCCGCTGCCCGTGCCGGTGTCGGTGTTCGGCGGCACCCGCGACGAGGTCGCGCCGCCCGGCCGGCTCGCCGGGTGGTCGGACCTGACCACCCGGTTCCTGGGCCTGCACCTCTTCGACGGCGGCCACTTCTACTTCCAGCAGGACCCCACCGCGCTCACCGAGCAGATCGCGGACGACCTGCACTGCGCCCTGGTCCTCGGCGGAGCCGTCCGCGCGGTGCCCCGATGACGGTCCTCGGCCTGGGCCGCGCCGCGCCGCCGGAGGCACGGGCCGACGCGAACACCGAGTTCCGGCTCCTGGGGCCGGTCGAGGTGCACGACGTGCGCACCGGCACGGGCATCGCCCCGCCCGGCTCCAAGCAGCGCGCCCTGCTCTCCGCGTTCGTGGTCCACGCGGGCGAACTGCTCTCCGTGGACCGCCTCACCGAGGAACTGTGGGGCGACGCGCCGCCCGCCAACTCGGCCAACGCCCTGCAGGCGCACGTCGCCCGGCTGCGCAGGCTGCTGCCGGGGCCGGAGTCCCCCGGCGACCCCGCCCACGAGTGGATCAGCACGCTGCCCACCGGCTACCTGCTCAGCCTGGGCCGTGCCAGCACCGACGTGGACACCTTCCACCGGCTCTCCGCGCAGGGCCGCGCGGCGGCGGCCACCGACCCCGGGTACGCCACCGACCTGCTGCGCCGCGCCCTCGGGCTGTGGCGCGGACCCGCGCTCCAGGACAGCCGCTACGGCCCGATCTGCACCGCCGAGGCCGACCGCCTCGAGGAGAACCGGCTCTCCGCCCTGGAGACCCTCTACGACGCGAGCCTGCGCTGCGCCCAGCACGGCGAGATCACCGGCGAGCTGGAGAAGCTGACCGCCGACCACCCGCTGCGCGAGCGCTTCTACGACCTGCTCATGGTGGCCCTGTACCGCAGCGGCCGGCAGGCGGAGGCGCTCGGCGTGTACGAACGGGCCCGGCGCCGCCTGGTGGACGCGCTGGGCATCGAGCCGGGCCCGGCGCTGCGCGGCCGGATGGAGGCCATCCTCAACCACGCGCCGGACCTGACGGCCCCCTCCCCCGCCCCGGCGGGCTCAGGACCGATGGTGCTGGACGACGCGCTGGAGCTGGGTGGGGAGATAGCCCGGCTGCAACGGCGCATCGAGGACCTCAACCGCGAGCAGGAGGCGCTGATCCGCCGGTTCGACGCACTGGTGGCACGGCTGCCGCAGACGACCTGAGCGCCCGTACGGCTACGCGTGCGTCCTGAGGGCTCGTACGGTACGGCTGCCGCGGACGTCCTGAGCCTCAGGTTCCGTACGACGGCCCCCGGCTCCCGACTCCCCGACCCTCCTCCTCAGCGCCCCCACCGCAGCAGCGTCGTCCCCAGCGTCATGCCGCCGCCGAACCCGGCGAGCAGCACCACCTCGTCGTCCAGCGGCACCCCGGATCGGCGCGCGTGGTCCAGGGCCAGCGGGATCGAGGCGGCCCCGGTGTTGCCGTGGCGCACCACCGGCAGGTGGATCCGCGCGGTGCCCAGGCCCAGTTGCCCGGCCACGGCCCGCAGCATCTCGCCGTTGGCCTGGTGCGGCACGAAGTGGGCCACGTCGGCCGCGGCCACGCCGAACTCCTCCAGCGAGGCGGCCACCGCGACCGGCAGCTCCCGCTCCACGTACTCCCGCACGCCGCGCCCCTGCATCCGGAAGAAGTGGTCGCCGCGGATCACGCTCTTCTCGGAGGCGGGCATCCGGCTGCCGCCCGCGGTGACGCCGATCAGGTCGTTCAGGTGCCCGTCGGTGCGCAGCGAGGTGCCGATGAAGCCGCGGTCCCCGCGCACCGGGCCGATCACCACGGCGCCCGCGCCGTCGCCGAACAGCGGCGCGGTCCTGCGGTCGGTCAGGTCCAGGATCCGCGAGTACACCTCGGTGCCCACGACCAGGCCGAGCCCGCCGCCCGCACCGGGTCCCGCGAGCAGCCGCGAGCAGGTGTGCAGGGCCGCGACGAACCCCGCGCAGACCGCGTTCACGTCGAACGCGGCCGCGCCCCGGGCGCCGATGCGGTGCTGCACCAGCGCGGCCGTGGCGGGCTGCGGGTGGTCGGGCGTGGAGGTCGCCACCACGATCCAGTCCAGGTCGCGGGCGTGGGCGCCCGCGTCGGCGAGGGCGCGCACGGCGGCCTCGACGGCGAGGTCGGACGCGGCCTCGTGCTCGGCCGCGTACCGCCGCTCCACGACCCCGGTCTTGCGCTCGATCCACTCGGCGCTCACCCCGGCCCTGGCGCCGACGACCGCGTTGGTGACGACGCGTTCGGGCAGGTAGGAGCCGGTGCCCAGGACGCCCGTACCGCCGGACGCCGGCGTGTGGACGGTCATGACGCGGCCACCGGGGTCCTGGCGAGGCGCTCGCGGACGGTGCCGAGCACCTCGGCCGCCCGGTCGACGAGGAAGAAGTGGCCGCCGGGCAGCACCCGCAGGTCGAAACGGGACGCGGTGAGCTCGCGCCAGCGCGCCACCTCCGCCACCGCGGCCTTGGGGTCGGCGTCGCCGGTGAACGCGGTGACCGGGCACCGCAGCGGGGCGCCGGGCCGGTACTGGTAGCGGCGCACCGCCCCGTAGTCGGCGCGCAGCGCGGGCAGGATCATCTCCAGCATCTCCTCGTCGTCGAGGAGCCCGTCGCCGGTGCCGTTGAGCGCCCGGATCTCGGCGACGACCTGCTCGTCGGTGCGCGGCTGCGAGGTGTCGCCCGCGCGGTCGAGGGCCGGGGAACGGCGCCCGGAGACGAACAGCTCGACGGGCCCGCGGCCGGCGGCCTCCAGGCGCCGGGCGGCCTCGAAGCCCACGATGGCGCCCATGCTGTGCCCGAAGAGGGCGTACGGCTTGTCGGTCAGCGGCTCCAGGGCCTCCGCGATCCGCTCCGCGAGGACCTCCAGGTCGACCGCGGCCGGCTCGTGGCGCCGCTCCTGGCGGCCCGGGTACTGCACGGCAAGCACCTCGACGTCCGGGGCGAGCGCCTGGGCCACGGGGTGGTAGAAGGTCGCCGAACCCCCGGCGTGCGCCAGGCAGACGAGGCGCGCGGGGGCGTCGGGTGCGGGGCGGTAGTTCCGGAACCAGGGGTCGCCGCCGGTGGTGCCCGTCATGAGAGTTCTCCTCGCCGATCGCGAACGGACCAAGGGAGCGTGGCCGGGGGAGCGTGGACGCACGGTCCCCGACACCCACCGTCGCGCCCCCGCCAACCCGGGGGACACCCCTGTCCTCCCCCTAACCCGCGGGCCCCGGGACACAGGGGCCGGTCAGGGGTCCCCGGGCCGCCGGGCGCGGCCGCACCCTGCTGGGAAGTGCTCGCCGTGCTCCGCTCCCCTCACGCGCACGCTGCGCTCTCCCGACACCGACTCCCGACTCCGAGGGAACCAAGGGAATTCACGTGGAAGAGATCATCAGCGCCCTTCTCTCCGAGGATGCGACGCCGCGCGACTTCGCGGGTCTGCGACTCCCCGACAGCTACCGCGGTGCCGTGGTCCGCAAGGAGGACACCGGCATGTTCGACGGCATGGACACCCGCGACAAGGACCCGCGCAAGTCGCTGCACCTGCAGGACGTCCCGGTGCCGGAGCCGTCGGCGGGCGAGGCGCTCGTCGCCGTGATGGCCTCCTCGGTGAACTACAACACCGTGTGGACCTCGATCTTCGAGCCGCTGCCCACGTTCGGTTTCCTGGAGCGGTACGCGAAGCGGTCCCCGAGCGCCGCCCGGCACGACCAGCCGTACCACGTCATCGGCTCCGACCTGTCGGGCGTCGTGCTGCGCACCGGCCCGGGCGTCAACCGCTGGAAGGTCGGCGACCGCGTGGTGGCCCACTGCCTCTCGGTGGAGCTGGAGTCGGCGGACGGGCACGGCGACACGATGCTCGACCCCGAGCAGCGCATCTGGGGCTTTGAGACCAACTTCGGCGGCCTCGCCGAGCTCGCGCTGGTGAAGTCCAACCAGCTGATGCCCAAGCCCGAGCACCTGACCTGGGAGGAAGCCGCCTCGCCGGGCCTGGTGAACTCCACCGCCTACCGCCAGCTGGTCTCGCGCAACGGCGCCGGGATGAAGCAGGGCGACAACGTCCTCATCTGGGGCGCCAGCGGCGGACTCGGGTCGTACGCGACGCAGCTCGCGCTGGCCGGCGGCGCCAATCCGGTGTGCGTGGTCTCCAGCCCGGAGAAGGCCGCGATCTGCCGCGCGATGGGCGCCGAGGCGGTCATCGACCGCAACGCCGAGGGCTATCAGTTCTGGAAGGACGAGCACACCCAGGACCCCAAGGAGTGGAAGCGGTTCGGCAAGCGGATCCGCGAGCTGACCGGCGGCGAGGACGTCGACATCGTCTTCGAGCACCCCGGCCGCGAGACCTTCGGCGCCTCGGTCTACGTGACCCGCAAGGGCGGCACCGTGGTGACCTGCGCCTCCACCTCGGGCTTCAAGCACGAGTACGACAACCGCTACCTGTGGATGTCGCTCAAGCGCATCATCGGCTCCCACTTCGCCAACTACCGCGAGGCCTGGGAGGCCAACCGCCTGATCGTGAAGGGGAAGATCCACCCGACCCTCTCCAAGGTCTACTCCCTGGAGGAGACCGGCCAGGCCGCCTACGACGTCCACCGCAACCTGCACCAGGGCAAGGTCGGCGTCCTCGCCCTGTCGCCCCGCGAGGGCCTGGGCGTACGGAACGAGGAACTACGGGCGAAGCACCTCGACGCCATCAACCGCTTCCGCGAGGGGGCGACGACGGCATGAGCGCGCCGACCACCGCCGTCGTCGGCCTGGGCTCGGTCGGCGAGGCCCTGCTGCACCTGCTGCACGCGGCCGGCCACCGCGTGGTCGCGGTCGACACCGACCTGGACGCCCTGGCCCGCGCGGGCCGCCGGCTGAAGGCCGCGTTCCCCGAGGGCCCCGACCGGCCCGCGGTCACCTTCACCGCCGACCACGCCTTGGTGCGCGGCGCGGGCATCGTCGTGGAGGCCGTGCCGGAGGACGCCGCCCTCAAGTCGGCCGTGCTGTCCCGGATCGTCGCGCTGGTGCCGCCCGGCACACCGCTGGTGACCACCACGGCGGGCCTGTCCGTGGCGCGCCTCGGCACCTCCGCGGGACGGCCCGCGGACGTGGTGGGGCTGCGGCTGTTCGGCCCGCCGGCGCCCGGCGCCCCGGCCGTGCCGGTGCGCACCGCCCTGGCCTCGCGGCCCACCGCTACCGCGCTGGACGGCCTGGTCGCGGACACCGGCCTGACTCCGGTCCCGATCGGGGCCCGCCCGGCCGCCGACGCGACCGCGCTGGTCCTGGCCTTCCTCAACCGCGCCGTCGTGCTGCGCGACGAGGGCTACGCCACCGCGTCCGGCATCGACACCGCCATGCGGCTGGGCTGCGGCCTGCCCGCGGGCCCGTTGGAGACGCTGGACCGGATCGGCCTGGACACCGCGCACCGCGCGCTGTGCGAGCTGTGGCGGCGCACCGGCGACCACGCCTTCGAGCCCGCGCCGCTGCTGAGCCGGATGGTGGCCGCCGAACGCCTGGGCCGCAAGACGGGCCGGGGCTTCTACGCGTACGACGACGCGGGCGCGGTCCTCGACCGCGCCGACGACGGGGCCCGCCCGGCCGGGACGGCCCGTCCGGTGCGGCGCGTCGGCGTGGTCGGCTCCGGCGCGATGGCCCGCGGCATCGCCGAGGTCACCGCGTCGGCGGGGCACCCGACGGTCCTCCTGGCGCGCTCCACCGACAAGGCGGACCGGGCGCTCACCGCGATCGAGGAGTCCCTGACGCGCGGCGTGCGGCGCGGCAAGGTGACCGCCCGGGGCAAGGAGGACGCGCTCGACCTGCTCGACGCCACCGCCGACCCGGGGTGGCTGTCCGGCTGCGACCTGGTGATCGAGGCGGTCGCCGAGGACCTGGCCGCCAAGCGTGCGGTGTTCGCCCGGCTCGGCGAGGTGTGCGCCCCCGGCACGGTGCTCGCCACGACCACCTCCTCCCTCCCGGTGGCCGAGTGCGCCCGCGCCTCGGGCCGCCCCGCCGACGTGGTCGGCGTCCACTTCTTCAACCCGGCGCCGGTGATGCGCCTGGTGGAGCTGGTGCACACGGACGCGGCGGCCCCGGACGCGCTGGCCACGGCCCGCGCCTTCGTGACGGGCCTGGGCAAGACGGCGGTGGAGTGCGCCGACCGCACCGGGTTCATCGTCAACGGCCTGCTGTTCCCCTACCTGGGCGCGGCGCTGGCCCTGCTGGACCGGGCCGACGTGGACATCGAGGAGACGGACGCGGCGATCCAGCGCGGGTTCGGCTACCCCATGGGCCCGTTCGCGCTGCTCGACACGATCGGCCTCGACGTGTCACTGGCCATCCAGGAGCGGCTGTACGAGGACTTCGCGACGCCGGAGCACGAGCCGTCCCCGGTCCTGGCGGAGCTGGTGGCCGCCGGCCTGCTGGGCCGCAAGAACGAGCGGGGCCTGTGCACGGCGGGGGCGCGCTGAGGAGGGCGGTGCCGGTGCTCAGGACGCCGTCGGCACCACCAGTTCGGCGAGACCGGTCCGGGTCTTCACGCGCAGCTTGCGGTAGATCCGGGTCAGGTGCTGCTCGACGGTGCTGGGGGTCACGTACAGCCGGGCCGCGATCGAGCGGTTGGTGCAGCCCTGGGCGACCAGCACCGCGACCCGCCGCTCGGCCTCGGTGAGTACGTCGATGGGGTCGCCGCCCTCCCCCGGCGCGCCGCCCCCCGCGCGCAGCGCCTCGGCCGCGTGCGGGTGCCAGTCCAGGGCCCCGGCGGGCTCGACGCGCCAGCCGGCCAGGGCGTCGCGGCAGGCGTGGAAGTCGCCGAGCGCGGCGCGCGGCCGGCCGAGGGCGAGGTGGTGTCGGCCCCGGGCCAGCAGGTAGTGCAGCCCCGCGCGGCTGCGGAACATGGCGTCCGGCACGGGTACGGCGAGCAGCCGGGCCGCCTCCTCGGGCCGCCCGAGCCGGTGCGCCGCCAGGACCCCCGCCGCCAGCGGCATGCCGAGCGCCACGCCCCAGCCGTCGTGCGGGACCAGGTCGAGCGCCTGCCGCACCCGGTGCGCGGCGCCCTCGGGGTCGCCGGTGCGCAGCCGCACCACGGCGGCGGCCGCCAGGGCCACGGCCCGCCGGGTCGGCGAGGTGGCGGCGGGTTCGGTGTCGGTGAGCGCGCACCAGTGCGCGGCGCGCCGGGTCTCCCCCGCCCAGAGCAGGGCGGCGAGCACGGCGGGGGCCCCGGGCGCGGGCGCGTGGCCGTACGTCAGGGAGACCAGGACGCGTTCGGCGACGCCCTCCGGGGCGTCGGGGTCAACGAGGGGTGACGGGTCCCCGGCCCTGTCACCGCGTGACGGGGCCCGGGGGTTATCACGCCGTGATAGGTCGACCGGGCCGGCCGGAGCGACCGGGTTATCACGCCGTGATAGGTCCACCGACCCATTCGGGTAGACATATCCGATCAAGTCCGCCAATTCCGCTGCCATGACCGGGTCTTCGAGCGCCCTCGCGGCACGCGTCGCGGCCTCCACGCGCCCGTGCCAGAGCAGCGGCCCGACCGCGTCGGCGGACCGACCGCCCTCCAGGACCGGGAGGTGGCGCGCCACGGCCGCCGGGTCCAGCTCCCACTCGGCCCGGGCCAGCGCCGGTACGAGCCGCGCGTCACCGTCCGACCTGCGCGCCGCCGCCCGCAGGAACCGCGCCGCCCGCCGCGACCCGTCCCCGCCCGCCCGCGCCGCGTGCCGGGCGGCCTCCGCGAGCAGCGGCGCGGCCCACGCGGGACCGGGCCCCGCGCCGTCGGCGGCCTCCAGGTGCCGCGCCACGAGCGGCAGTTCGCCGCCGTCCTCGTAGAGCACCCGGGCCGCCCCGGCGTGCAGCCGGGCGGCCTCGCCGGGCGGCAGGCCGGCCAGCACGGCGGCGCGCACGCCCTCGTGGCGCAGCCGTCCCCCGTCGAGCAGCCCGGCCGCGGCCAGGGCCTCCAGGGCGACGCCCACGGCCCGCTCCTCACGCCCGAGCAGCCGGGCGAGCCGGGTCAGCGTGGCGGTGTCGGCGAGCACGGCCAGGGCCCGGGCGGTGTCCGCGGCGCCCTCCACCGCGCCGCGCAGGCAGCCCGCGACCGCGCGGCGGAAGGCGGCGCCCGCCACCGGCCGCGACGAGCGCACCGGCGCACAGGCCCGGTGGTCCTCCACCAGGCCCCGCAGCAGCGCGGGGTTGCCGCCGCTGAACCGGTACCAGTCGGCGGCCCGCGCGGGCACGCCCTCGGCCGCCAGGAGTTCACCGACGTCCGACTCGGCCAGGTTGGCCAGCGCCACCCCGGTCAGCCGCGGATGGCGCAGCAGCCCGGCCAGCGGTGACTCGTCGGCCGCCGCGGCGCCGGTGCGCGCGGCCAGGACGAGCACGACGCCGCGCGCCGCGAGCCGTCCGCACAGGTAGAGCAGGCAGCGGGCGGAGGGTCCGTCCGCGTACGGCACGTCGTCGACCAGGACGGCCACCGGCCGCCCGTCGGCCCGGTCGCGCAGCGCCTCGTCCAGCGCCTCGGGCCCCTCGCCGGGCTCCTCCCGTACGGTGCTGAGCAGTTGCCCCGCCACACCGAGCGGCACGTCGGCCTCGGCCGGGGACGCGGTGGCGGCCAGCACCAGGGCCCCGCCCCGCGCGGCGCGGAGCGCGAAGGCGTCCAGGAGCGCGGACTTGCCGCTGCCGGGACCGCCGGTCACCAGGGCGGCGCCGCCGGTGCCCCGCCGCGCGTCCGCGAGCAGGCTTTCGAGGAGGGCGAGTTCGCCACCGCGCCGTACCAGCACCACGGGCGCCGCCCCCATCCCTCGCGGACCCCTCGACCGGCGGCCCGTCCCTCCCTGAAGCCTCCTGAGAAGTGTGCACAGGGCGGCGGGGGCCCGGCTGGTAGCGCGGCGGAGCCCCGCTGGAGCCCTGGTGGGACGGGACCGGAGGGACCGGACCGGACCACTGCGATCGGACCCGCCGGGATCAGACCGGCGCGCCGACCGGCTCGGGCAGGGCGAGGCTGCGCGGCGCGGCCCTCCCCCACGGGAAGCCGTGGTGCAGCTGGAGCGCCGGGGGCCCGTCCTCGTCGGCCATCACCGCGACGGCCGCCAGCACGTCGGGCACCGGCTCCAGCTCCACGAACCGCCAGCGCCCGGAGCGCTCGTCGGACGGCGGCCGGAAGCCGAGCACGCCCCGGTCCTCCGCCAGCGTGAAGGCGAACTCGTCGAAGGGCAGACCGAGTCCGAGGCCGCGCCCCTTGGCGTACGCCTCCTTCAGCGTCCACAGCCGCAGCACCCGCCGGTCGCGCGCCCGCCCGGGCGGCGCCTGCGCGACCCACTCCTGCTCCTCCGGCGCGAAGGTCTCCGCGATCGTCTCGAAGCCGTGGTCGGCCCGGTCCAGGCGCTCCACGTCCACGCCGATGCGGTGCCTGCGCACCACGCCGAGCAGGTTGTGGCCGTTGGTGTGCGAGAGGTTGAAGTCCAGCTCGCGCCCACCGCGCGGCAGCCCCTCGACGGGCTTCTGCAGGAACGGCCGCCCGCGCGAGGAGCGCCAGATGACCGCCTCGGCCTCGGGCACCCCGCTCTCCAGCGCGAGCACGCGCCGCACCAGGGCGTGCGCGACCAGGTACTGGCGCCGGTCCCGCTCGAAGAGAAACCTTCCTGCAATCTCCTGCTCGTGCTCGTCGAGCCAGTGGGTCCCCAGGATCGCCGCGATGCCGGGGGCGAGTTCGTCGTTGGGGCAGAACCACAGCTTGACCGCGTCCCTGCGGCCGTGCGCCGACCCGCTCATCCGCTCCGCTCCAGCCACAGTTCGCGCCGCAGGAACACGGCTCCCGGCAACCCGCCCGCTCCGCGCGCCCCCGGCCACGACGGCTCCCGCCGCTCCAGACCGGCCCAGTCCACGTCCACCCCCGACAGCCACAGCCGGGTCAGCTGCTCCACCCGCCGCCCGCGCCACAGCGCCGCCAGGTAGTCCGCGGTCTCGGGCAGCTCGGCGAGCAGCAGCGGATCGCCGCCCCCGGCCCGCAGGTCGGCGTGCCGGGCCTCCGGCGCACCGGTGAAGTCCCTTAGCAGCGAGGCCAGTTCGTCCACCGTCGCCGCCCGCAGGGCCAGCCGGCAGGGCTGCGCCGCACGCGCGCACCTCAGCTCGCGGGCCACCGCCGCCAGGTCGGCCTCCCGCCGCCCCGCCAGCCAGTCGGCCAGCCGCTCGGCCGCGGCCGCCAGATGGGTGGGGGTGGGCCCGGAGAGCAGGAACAGCGCGTCGCGCTCGTCCCCGGCCTGCCGCACGGCCACCGGGGGCTCGGTGCGCGGGGGCTCCTCGAGCACGACCCGCGCGCCCGGACCCGTACCGGCGCCGAAGTCCACGACGGCGGTCCGCGGCCCCTCGCCCTCCCACGCCCAGGGCGCGGCCCCGGAGCCGTCGCCGATCGGGACGAGGGCCGCGTGGCGCAGCTGGAGCACGGCGGCGGTCAGCGCGGCGGCCCCGAGGGCGGCACCCGCCTCCCCCACCCGGCACGCGGTCGTACGGCGGGTCTCGCGCAGCGCGCCGGCCGGTGCCCCGCCGGGGCCGGTGGAGGTCTCCCGTACGACGGCGTGGATCCGGTCGCCGTCGGCCAGCGCCGCCGCGAGCGGCTTGAGCACCAGTGCGCCCACTCCCTCGCCCGCACCCTCGCGCCCTCGCGAGGGGTGCAGCAGCAGTTCGGCTCCCCCGGCGACGGCCGCGGCGCACTCGCCCCGGCGCAGCGCGCCGACGGCCAGGTGGACGGCGGCGAGCGCGGAGGCGTCCGCGGCGTCGACGGCCTGCACCGGGCCGGTGAGCCCGAGCAGTTCGGCCGGACGGCCCGGCAGGCTCCACTGCCCGCTGCGCGGCATGCTGCGCCCGCCCCGGTCCCAGGCGGCGGCCGCGAGCAGCGCGTAGTCGGCGGCGCTCACCCCGGCGAACACGCCGACCGAGCGGGTCCTGCCGTCGGGCCCGGTCAGGGAGTCCAGGCGCGAGCCGGTGCAGCCCGCGTCCTCCAGGGCCTGCCAGACGGTCTCCAGGAACAGCCGCTCCTGCGGGTCCATCAGCGCGCCGTCCCGGGCGGTCAGGCCGAAGAAGTCGGGGTCGAACTCGGCCGCGTTGTCCAGGAAGTGGGCGCGCTGCCCGTCCGCGAGCGGCACCGGACCCGGGCGGCCGATGGGCGTGTCGGTGGCGGTGTCCCGGCCGTCGCACAGGTTGTTCCAGTACGCGTCGAGGTCGGCCGCCAGCGGGTAGCGGCCCGCGATGCCGATGACGGCGACCCGGTCGTCCGCGACGGGCGCGGGCCGGGTCGCCTCCGGGGGCGGCGGTGCGGGCTCCGGCGTCACCGCGGCCCGCACCTCCTGCGGCGGCAGGGGTACGGGCGCGGGCGGGGCCGGGTCCTCGTCGGCGGGCACCGTCCGGGCGAGGAGGCGTACCACCTGGCCGCGGTCGAGGGTGCCCGCCTTGAAGCGGGTGAGTATCTCGCGGTCGTCCATCGTCTCCGGTCTCCTGGCGGCGTCAGGCCTGCCGGGGCAGCAGCCCGAGCGCGTCGTCCACGGAGAGCCGGCCGTCGCGGACCGCGTCCAGGACCTCTTCGAGGCCCATCGGGGCGGCGGTCGCGCGCAGGGCGGTGACGTGGGCCGCGAGCGCGTTGAGGCTGGGGTGGTCGTAGAGGGTGACGGCCGGCTCCCGCAGTCCGTACACGCGGTTGAGCACGGCCACGAACTCGGAGCCCAGGATGGAGTCGAGCCCCAGGAGGTTGAAGGCGGCCGTGGCGTCGATGTCCCACGGGTCGCAGCACAGGATGCGCGCCAGTTCCTCGCGCAGCACGTCGAGCACCGGCATCTCGGGCACCTCCACGGGCCGGTGGCGCACCGGCGGGACCGGCTCCGCCTGCGACAGCGGGGCCGACTGCAGCGTGTGCAGCGGGCGCGGGGTCAGCGGGGTGGCGGGCGCGACGGGGGCCGGGGGCGCCGCCGGGCTGGGCATCCCGCGCTCGCGCGCCACGTGGCGGGCGAAGGACAGCGGGGTGGGGTGGTCGAAGAGGGCCGCCGCCCGGACGGCCGTGGCGTAGCGGGCGTTGACGGTGGCCACGAACTCGACGGTGAGCAGCGAGTCGAGCCCCAGCGAGCGGAAGGTCTGCTCCGGATCGATCTTCTCGGGCTTCAGCCGCAGCACTCCGGCGAGCATCGCCACCAGCTCGGTGAGCGCGTCGTCGGGCAGCGCGACGGGCACGGCCCTCAGGGATGTCTGGCGTTCGTGCGGCATGGACTTGGCTCCAAAGGGGGTCCGTCCCGGCTGGTTGGCGCCTGGCGGCGGCCGACCACGGAAGTATCGGTGGATCGTCCGGGCCCGGGCATCGCCGCCCGGACCGAACTGCGGGCGCGGACCTGGTCCGCGCGAGGGACGCGCGGCGGGACGGGCGTCCCGCCGACTACGCCGTACGGACCAGGAAGTCCCGCTCCGGTGCCTCGGCGGGCGGTGGCGGCACCCTGCGGTAGCGGCCCGCCGCGGCCGGCGGGACGAGCGCCACCAGCAGCGGCTCCCACATCACGGCGACCCGGCGGCTGAGCTCGGCCGGCGGCAGTCCGGTGCCCGCCAGCACCCCGATGCCGCAGACGGTGGCCGAGAGCAGTGCCTCGGGCCCGTCCCCGCCCGGGACCGCCGCCGGGATCTCGTCCGCCTCCCTGGCCTGTCCGATCAGGCGCAGCACCTCGGTGATCCACGCCTGGTGGAAGTCGGTGACCGGCGGCTGGCGCCAGGTGCACTCGTTGGTGATGCGGAAGCTGGCGCGGATCACCGGGTCCTCGTGCAGCGTGCGCGCCAGCCAGTGCGTCATGTCGATGAGCGCCTGCACCGGCGAGACGCCCGCCTCCCACTGGGCCTGCACGAACTCGCCCAGCATCGCGCGCCCGCGCTCCTGGACGGCGTCCGCGAGACCGTCCTTGGACGCGAAGTGGAAGTACAGCGCGCCCTTCGTCATCCCCGCGGCCCCGGCGATCTGGCCGAGCGTCGCGTTGGCGTATCCGTTGCGGTTGAACATCTCCGCGCCCGCGTGGACCAGCCTCTGGCGGGTGCGCTCCGACCTGGCCTGCATGTTGCGGCTCCTCTCCACCCCGTGACGGGTCGACTGCCGACGGATCGTCAGCCGACGCGGCTGAGGCGGTCGTTGCCCTTCCCGTGGGCAGCCGGGTCGAGCGCGGGCTCGGGGCCTGCCATCAGGATCGAGCGCTGCAGCCTGCGCAGCCCGCCGGAGGGCTCCAGGCCCAGCTCGCGCACCAGCGCGTTCCGGAGCCGCTGGTAGACCTCCAGGGCCTCGCTTCGTCGTCCGGAGCGGTGCAGGGCCAGCATGAACTGGCCGTGCAGGTTCTCGTGGGTGCGGTAGCGGCTGACCAGGACGGTCAGTTCGCCGAGCAGCTCCCGGTGGCGGCCGAGGCGCAGGTCGGCCTCGATGCGCTGGTCCAGGGCGCACAGCCGGGTCTCCTCCAGGCGGCGCACCTCCATCTCCAGCATCGCGCCCGCCTGTACGTCGGCGAGGGCGGAGCCGGTCCACAGCGAGAGCGCGTCGCGCAGCTGCCGTGCGGCGCCCGGGAAGTCCCCGGCGTCCATCGCGCGGTAGCCGACGCCGGCCAGCCGCTCGAACTCGCGCACGTCGCTGGTGCCGCCGTTGGTGTGGAGCAGGTAGCCGCCCGGGGAGGTGACGAGGACGTCCTTGGCGGTGCGCGGCTCCGCGCCCTCGGGGTCCTTGACCAGGGCGAGCGAGATCATCTCGCGGAGCTGCAGCACGTAGGTCTGCAGGGTGGTGCGTGCGCTGCGCGGGGGCCGGTCGCCCCAGAGCTCCTCGATCAGGGTGGCCACCGGGACCACCTGGTCGGCGTGGAGCGCGAGGAGGGCCAGCACCTGCCGCGGCTTGGGTGCCGTGGGGGTCACGGAGACCCCGTTCTCCCGGACGGCCAATGCGCCCAGTACGTCGATGTCCACGCCGTCTCCCCTGTTCGGTTGCCTCTACTACTGGCTGATGCTTCGAGTAAAAAACAGGGCGGACGGTTTGTCAATACCAAACCGTTCGCGCTGTTTTTAGAGTGTGCCATGATCCACTCAAGCGGGCCTACAGCCATCCGATAGCGGTCCGATACAACTAAAAAATCCCCCCGTGACCTGCATAAACGGGGGGATTCACAGCAGGTCGCCGCCAGAGGGCGACCCAGGGGACACAGGTGATCGACAACCGTAAAAAATAACGTTCAGTCGGTTCTCTATGCGGAAGCGTCCTCTTCACCGACTTCGTGGTCGGTGATGCAGACCGTTCCGGGGGCGGAGCTGACGGACACCAGGTTCTCCTGCTCGGCCAGCCGGGGCAGCAGCAGGTCCCACAGCCCCGTCACCTTCCGCTCCGAGAGCCAGGCCCGGTCGGCACTGCCCAGGACCTCGAACCCGACCGTCGCCGCGACCACGGCGCTGGCCGCGTCCTGCGCGGACACCCCCTCCGCCAGCCGGCCCTCTTCCTCGGCCCGCCGCAGCATCTCCTCGATCCACCGCTGCCAGTCCCGCCGCAGGAAGGACCCCGAGCCGCGCGACGCGTCGCCGCTCAGCTCGAAGCCCGCCCGCACGACGACGTCCGCGGCCAGTCGGCTCATGAGCGCGTGGGTGGCGTCCACGAGGGCCTGGAGCGCTCCCCCGTCGTCCTCCGACGCCACCACGCGCTTGGTGATCTCCCGCAGGCATTCGGCCGCCTCGTCCTCCACGGCCTGGGCGAGCGCCTTCTTGCTCTCGAAGTGGAAGTGCAGCGCCCCATTGCTGACCCCGGCCCGCCTGCTGATCGTGGCGAGCGAAGCCGGGGCGAAGCCCTCCTCCGCGAACACCTCGGCGGCCGCGCGGATCAACGACTGTCGCGTACGGGCGGCCCGCTCCTGCTTCACCATCACATGTCTCCTGGTCACGGGAGAGCGGAAGAACGGCTCCGGCCGCGGCCGGCTCCCGCCACGCCCCGTCTTTCGTAGGGCTACTGCGGGGGATTGCCGTGCTTGCGCGACGGCAGGTCTGCGTGTTTCGTCCGCAGCATCGCCAGGGCGCGCACGAGCACCTGCCGGGTCTCGGCGGGGTCGATGACGTCGTCGACGAGGCCGCGTTCGGCTGCGTAGTACGGGTGCATGAGCTCGGCCTTGTACTCCTTGACCATGCG
>NZ_JBEOYE010000034.1:0-92437 GCF_040296945.1 Streptomyces sp. NPDC001941
CGGCCGCCGCCCGGGAGTCGGTCTGTGGGGGGGGGGCCGCCGCCGCGGGAGGACAGAAGCAGGGCCGCCCGGGGGGGGGGGGGGGCCGCGTGGCTGGGGGGCCCCCCCGGGCCGCCCGCGCCTATCTGCGGGGCCCGGCGGGCCCCCGGGGGGGGGGGGGCGCGGGGTGCGGGGGGTGGGCGGGGGGCGCGGGCGGGGCCGCCGCGGCGGCCGGGAGGGGGGCGGCCGGGGCCGCGAGGAGCGCGGCGAGTGCCAGCGCGGCGGCTGTTCTTCGGCGCGGGGAGCCGGTCACGGGTGTCTGCCTTTCGGGGGCGGGACATCGGACGTGCGGGGGCGGGACGTCGGGCTTTCGCGGCGCGACGTCGGAGGCGGTGGAGTGGGGCGGGGTGCGCTGCGGATCCGTGCGGTGCGGGAGGAGGGCTCAGCCGCGCCAGGCGTCGTCGAGCGCGACCTTGCCGCCCGCCGGGACGGTGGCGGTGCGGTTGGCCCCGCTCTCCCAGGTGACCGCGCCGGCGCCGTCCTTGCGCAGGTACTTGTAGGCGAACGTCGTTCCGGCGGGGAGCGTGACCTCGCGCTTCCAGACGGGGTAGGCCGCGGGGTCGAGCCTGAGCGCGGCGGCGGGGTTCCAGTCGCCCAGCTCGGCGCGGTCACCGGTGACGTAGACGTCCTGGCCGGGCACGGTGGTGGCGCGGACGGCGAAGGACGCCCCGGCGGCGGTGCTCGTACCGCAGTCGCGGGCCCCGGCGTGCACGGCGAGGGCCGTGTTCGCGGCGAGCGTGGCGGTCAGCTGTCCCGAGCCGTCGACGGTGACCGGGCGTCCGCTCTGCACGTCGCAGTACGTACCGCCGGGCAGGCCCGTGCGGAAGGTGCGGGTGAGCGGCGCGCCCTCGTGGTTGACGGCGACGAACGCCTTGTCGCCCCGGCCGAAGGCGATCGCGTTGGCGCCGTTGTCCCACCAGTCGGTGACGGGCTGTCCGTGGGCGGTGTTGCGCCAGGCGACCATGGAGGCGATCTCGGGCCAGGCGTGCTGGCACTTCCACCCGTCGCCGTAACAGGCGTTCACCTTGCCGTCGTTGGGCGGTCCCGCGTCCTGGTCGGTGAACTCGTAGCCGGAGTGCACGTCGGGCGCGCCGTAGGGCCAGGCGAGCATGAAGACGTGCGCCAGGGTGTAGTTCGCGCCGTCGCGGTAGGTGAGGGTGCCGCCCAGGCCGCGCTCGGTGTCGTGGTTGGTGACGAAGACGCCCGCCTTGGCGCTGGGCAGGTACCCCCAGCCCTCGCCGAAGTTCTTCAGGTAGGCGAGCTTCTCGGAGGTGAAGACCCGCTTGAGGTCGCGGGCGTAGGTGAACTCCTGGACGTCACCGGTGCCGTAGTACTGGCCCGGCTGCACGGCCTCGCCGGGCGAGCCGATCGTCTCCTGCTTCCAGTACGCGTCCGGCCGGGTGAGCCGCGCCTTGATGTTCGCGAGGTCGGCCGGGTCGATGTGCTTGGCGGCGTCGATGCGGAAGCCGTCGACGCCGAGGGAGAGCAGGTCGTCGAGGTAGCCGGCGACGCGGCCGCGCACGTACTCCTCGCCGGTGTCCAGGTCGGGCAGCCGGACGAGTTCGCAGTGCTGGACGTCCCAGGCGTTGCGGTAGTCGCTGATGGTGCTGCGGCAGTCGTCCATGTCGGCGCCCGAGTACAGGCCCGGGTAGTCGTACTTCGCGTAGGTGCTGCCCCCGGTGCCGGTGCCGGAGCCGTTGGCCATGTGGTTGACCACCGCGTCGGCGACGACCTTGACGCCCGCCGCGTGGCAGGTGTCGACCATGTCCTTGAAGGCGGCCCGGTCACCGAGCCTGCTGGCGATCTTGTAGCTGACGGGCTGGTAGGCGGTCCACCAGGTGGGCCCCTGGATGCGCTCCTGGGGCGGGGACACCTGGACGTACCCGTATCCGGCGGGCCCCAGGGTGCGGGCGCACTCCCGGGCGACGGAGGAGAACTGCCACTCGAACATCACCGCGGTGACGTCCTTGGTGCCGGGCGGCCCGGCCTGGGCGGCGGGCGCGGCGAGGAACTGCGTGCCGGTCGCGGCGGCGAGGGCGAGCGCCGCCACCAGGGGCCTTCTGCGTCGTTGCGTACGGCCTTGCACGGGGGCCTCCAGCGTGGGAGAGGGGGGCGGGTGCGGGGCGCCGTGCCGCGGGGAGGCTGCGCGGCGCCCCGCACCCGTGGGGACGTCAGGCCGTCCACCACACGGTGGTGTCGGCGGGCAGCAGGTCGGGGTCGGTGAGCGGAGCACTGGACAGCAGTACGGTGCCGGGCGCGGGCAGCCGCACCGGCGCCCCGGTCGTGTTCGCGGCGCACACGAAGCCGCCGCGCCGGAAGGCCAGGACGCCCTCGGGCGCCGCCAGCCACTCGACGGCGTCACCCGCCCCGAGCCACGGGCTGTCCCGGCGCACCGCCAGGGCGCCGCGGTACAGCTCCAGGGTGGAGGCGGGGTCGCCGGTCTGCGCCTCGACGCTCAGCCCCGCCCACTCGGCGGGCTGCGGGAGCCAGCTGCCGCCGGACCCGAACCCGTACGAACTGCCGTTCCTGGTCCAGGGGATGGGGACCCGGCAGCCGTCGCGCAGCCCGTCCTGGCCGTCGCCGCGGAAGAACGCCGGGTCCTGGCGGACCTCGTCGGGCAGCCCGGTGACCTCGGGCAGTCCGAGCTCCTCGCCCTGGTAGACGTAGACCGAACCGGGCAGGGCCAGCATCAGGAGCGCGGCGGCGCGGGCCCGGGCGAGCGAGCCGAAGCGGGTGCGGTGGCGCACCACGTCGTGGTTGGACAGCACCCAGGTGGTGGGCGCGCCGACCGGGCGCATCGCGTCGAGGGAGTCGTCGATCGCGGCGCGCAGCGCGCCGGCGTCCCAGCCGGTGCCCAGGTAGTGGAAGTTGAACGCCTGGTGCAGCTCGTCGGGGCGCAGGTACAGGGCGGTGCGCTCGGCGCTGGGGGTCCAGGCCTCGGCGACGCCGATGCGCTCGCCCGCGTACTCGTCGAGGATGGCGCGCCAGGAGCGGTAGATCTCGTGGACGCCGTCCTGGTCGAAGAACGGCAGGACCTGGTTGCCGAGCAGCTTCAGCTGCTCGCTGTGGCCGAGGTCGGGCAGGCCGTCGGCCTTGACCAGGCCGTGCGCGACGTCGATGCGGAAGCCGTCGACGCCCAGGTCGAGCCAGAAGCGCAGGATGGAGCGGAACTCGTCGTGGACGGCGGGGTGTTCCCAGTTGAAGTCGGGCTGCTGGGGCGCGAAGAGGTGCAGGTACCACTCGCCGTCGGGGACGCGGGTCCAGGCGGGGCCGCCGAAGACCGACTCCCAGTCGTTGGGCGGCAGTTCGCCGTCCGTGCCGCGCCCGGGGCGGAAGTGGAAGCGGGCGCGCAGCGGGCTGCCGGGGCCCTCGCGCAGCGCCTGGCGGAACCAGTCGTGCTGGTCTGAGCAGTGGTTGGGGACCACGTCGGTGATGACCCGCAGGCCCAGCGCGTGCGCGTCGCGGATCAGGGCGTCGGCGTCGTGCAGGGTGCCGAACATCGGGTCGATGGTGCGGTAGTCGGCGACGTCGTACCCGGCGTCGGCCTGCGGCGAGGCGTAGAACGGCGAGAGCCAGACGGCGTCGACGCCGAGGTCGCGCAGGTGCGGCAGGCGGGCCCGGACGCCTTCGAGGTCGCCCATGCCGTCGCCGTCGGCGTCGGCGAAGCTGCGCGGATAGACCTGGTAGATCACCGCGTCGCGCCACCATCCGGTGCGGCCGGCCGGTCCTTCGGCGGCGGCGTCGTGGGTGGCCGGGTCGGCGAGGTGCTGAGTCATGTCTCCCCTGGCGGGTCATGGGCCTGGCGGGTCGTGGGCCTGGCCGGTCATGGGGTGGGGACGGGTCCCGGTCGTGCCGGGACCCGCCTGCGTCACGCGGTGCGGATGCGGGGGCCGTACGAGCGGCGGGGCGGCCCGGTCCTCAGGACTTGGTGGCGCCCGCGGTCAGGCCGGACACCAGGTGGCGCTGGACGAACGCGAAGACGACGGCGGCGGGCGCGGCGATGAGCACGGCGGCCGCGGTCAGCGAACCCCAGTCGCTGGTGTACTGGTTGACGAAGGTCTGGAGGCCGCCCGCGAGGGTGAGGTTCTCCTCGCCCGTCATGAAGGCGGAGGCGTACGCGACCTCGGCCCAGCCGGTGATGAAGCTGTAGAACGCGGTGACCGCGAGGCCGGGCTTGGCGAGCGGCAGGACGAGCCGCCAGAAGGTGCCGAAGGGGTTGAGCCCGTCGACGCGGCCCGCCTCGTCGATCTCGACGGGGATGCCGTCGAAGTAGCCCTTCATCATCCAGGCGCAGAACGGCACCGAGACGGTCAGGTAGGTGAGGACCAGGCCGAGCGGCTGGTTGAGCAGGCCCAGGGTCGCCAGCAGGTTGTACAGCGGGACGATGAGCACCGCGACCGGGAACATCTGGGTGATCAGCAGCAGCCACATCAGCGGCCGCATCCCGGGGAACCGGAAGCGGCTCACCGCGTAGCCGGTGGTCGCCGAGACGAGCACGCCGATCACGGTGGTGAGGCACACCACCAGCAGGGAGTTGCCCAGCCAGGAGAGGAACGCGGTGTCGTTGAGGACGTGCCCGTAGTTGCCCAGGGTGAACCGCTCCACCAGGGAGGTGGTGAACGCCTCGGTCTTCGGCTTGAACGACGTCACCAGCAGCCACAGCGGCGGGAACACCGCCACCACCACGGCCAGGAGCAGCGTGGCGTGCAGGGCGACGGACGCGCCGGGCGAGCGCTCGCCGCGGGCGCGGACCTTGCGGGGCCGGCCCGGTCCGCGGGACGCCTCGCGGGACGTGTCGGGGGTCGCGTCGGTCACCAGACGTCTCCCTGCTTGCGGAGGGCGCGGCGGTAGACCACCGCGAAGGCGGACAGGAGCAGCAGGATCAGCACGCCCCAGGCGGCGGAGCCCGCGAAGTCGCGGGGGCTGACGACGAAGGACAGCTTGTACGCGTACGTCACCAGGATCTCGGTGGCGTCGCCGGGTCCGCCCCGGGTCAGCAGGAAGATCACCGGGAACATGTTGAACGTCCAGATGGCGCTGAGCAGGACGACGGTGGAGCTGACGCCGCGCAGGCCGGGCAGGGTGATGTGGCGGAACCGCTGCCAGGGGGTGGCGCCGTCCATCTCCGCGGCCTCGTACAGCTCCCCGGCGATCGACTGGAGCCCGCCGAGCAGGGCGACCATCATGAACGGCACGCCCAGCCACACGTTGACGGCGATCACCGAGACCTTCGCCCAGGTCGGGTCGTTCAGCCAGGCGACCGAGTCGAAACCGCCCCCGGCAAGGAGCTTGTTGAACAGCCCGGAGCGCTCGTTGAACAGCAGCCGCCAGGTGAAGACGGAGACGAAGGCGGGCACCGCCCAGGGCAGGATCAGCGCCATCCGGTAGAAGCCCCGGCCGCGGACCTTCCGGTTGAGCAGGGTGGCAAGGGCCAGGCCCAGGACGAAGGAGAGGGCGACGCAGGAGACGGTCCACACCACGGTCCAGCCGAGCCGGTCCCAGAAGACGGTGTCCTTCAGGATCGCGGTGTAGTTGTCGAGGCCGACGAAGTCGTAGGTCGCGGGGATGTGGTTGACGCCGATGGTGCGCTCGACGTTCGCCTCGTTGGCGTCGGTGAGCGACAGGTACAGGCCGCGCGCCAGCGGGTAGCCGATGATCACCCCGATCACGGCGACCACCGGAGCGACCATGCTCCAGGCGTACCAGTGGGTGGTCAGCGAGCGGCGCAGTGCGCCGGTCCGCTTCCCGGTGCCCCGGCCCCGGCCGCGGGCGCTCCTCGCGCTCGCGGCCGCCACCGACGACCGGCCGGTCTCGACAGCCATGGGTCGGTCAGCCCCTTCCGTCACGTACTGGGTGTGTTGCGTACTGCCGCTGGTGCGGCTGGTGCGGGTGGTCCTGCCGCGCGGCTACTTGTAGTCCTTGAGCAGCTTGCGGTAGCCGTCGGCGGTCGCGGAGGCGGCCTTGTCCGGGGCGGTCTTGCCGGTCAGGACGTTGGCCATCTGCAGCCGGATCGGCTCGAAGAGGGAGTTGCCCTGGGGGATCCAGGGGCGCTCGACGGCCTTGTCGACGGCGGGCTTGAAGAACTTCACCATCTCGTTGCCCGCCACCGACGGCACCGCGTAGACGGAGGTGCGGGTGGGCAGCAGGCTGAGCTTCTCGGTGGTCTGCTGCTGCACCTGCGCGGAGCTCATGTACTTGGCGAACTCGTAGGAGGCGTTGAGGTTCTTGGACCCGGCGTACACGGAGAGGTTCCAGCCGCCCTGCGGGGAGCCCTGCTTGACGCTGCCGGCCGGGACGGGCGCGATGCCCAGGTTGGCGGGGTCCTTGAACTCGGCTCCGGCGCGGGAGTCCGCGATGGCCCAGGGGCCGTTGAGCATCATGGCGACCTTGCCGGACTTGAACGCGTTCTGCATGTTGTTCCAGCCGTCGGCCGCGTCGGTGATCGCCGCCTTGGAGTCCACCAGGTCCTTGATGACGGAGTACGCCTTGACGCCCGCCTGGTCGCCGACGGTGATCTTCTTGTCCTTGGCGTCGACCATGTCGCCGCCCTCGCCGTACAGGAAGGACAGGAACCAGTACGGATCGTCGCCGCGCAGGTAGAGCCCGGTCTTCCCGGGGTCCTTGGCGCTGATCTTCGCCGAGGCGGCCTTCAGCTCGGTGATGCTCCTGGGCGGCTCGACGCCGGCGTCCTTGAGCATCTTCTTGTTGTAGAAGAGCGCCATGGTGTCGATGACCTGCGGGGTGGCGTAGGTCTTGCCGTCGTACTTGGTGCTGGCGGCGGCCTGCGGCAGCCAGTCCTTCTCGTTGTCGACGGCGCGGGTGCCGTCCAGCGGGGCGAGGTAGCCGAGGCTGGCGAAGTCGGCGACCCAGGCGACCTCGGTGCGCATCACGTCGGGGGCCCCGGAGTTGCCGCCCGCGGCGTTCTTGAACTTGGCGTTGGCCTCGCCGAAGGGCACGTTGACGTACGTGACCTTCACCTTCGGGTGGAGCTTGGTGAAGCCCTCGGCGAGCGCCTGGTAGGTGCCCTTCTCCGCCTCGTTGGAGGTGTCCCAGTAGGTGACGGTCCCCGACAGCTCCTTCGAGCCCTGGTCGTTGCCCGCCGTGCCGCCGTCGTCGCCGCCGCACGCCGCCGTTGTCATCGCCAGGGCCGCAACGAGAGCGGTGGCCGCTATGCCACGCCGCATGTGAACTCCTTCGAAGATGCCCGGGAGGCAGGGGCGTGTCGCCGAGGCCCCCGGGAGAGGACTCGGGGAGGGGCCGCCTGCCGGTCCGCTCCCTCGCGGCGCCGGGTTCGGGCAGGAACGTAACAGGGTTGAAATCTCGCCGAAAGACCTTGCGGCAAATTTCTGCAAGCTGACGGGATCGTTACCTCCGCGTATCCCGAGGATGGCCGATCCGCGGCCCGGTGGCACCTGGTGAATCGGCCATCTCTGGGGGCCTGCTGGGACCGCAAGGGACGGCAAGGGCTTTCGCAAGGACTTGCACGGCTGTTACCTTCGGGACGGCGGTTCGCCCGGACGGCCGCGCTCCCGCTTCCTCGTGATGGGCCCTCAGATGCGACCGGTACAGCCCCAGCCCACGACCGCGCGGCTCGCGGACATCGCCGCGCAGGCGGGGGTCAGCGAAGCGACGGTGAGCCGCGTCCTCAACGGGAAGCCCGGCGTCGCCGGCACGACCCGCGAGTCCGTGCTCGCCGCCCTCGACGTGCTCGGCTACGAGCGCCCGGTACGGCTGCGGCGGCGCGACAGCGCCGGCCTGGTGGGCCTGATCACCCCGGAGCTGGAGAACCCGATCTTCCCGGCGCTGGCCCAGGTCATCGGCCAGGCACTCACGCGCCAGGGCTACACCCCGGTCCTCGCCACCCAGACCCCCGGCGGCTCCACCGAGGACGAGCTCACCGAGATGCTGGTGGACCGCGGGGTGGCCGGGATCATCTTCGTGTCGGGCCTGCACGCGGACACCTCCGCCGACATGGGCCGCTACGAGCGGCTGGGCGCCCGGGGCGTCCCGTACGTCCTGGTCAACGGCTTCTCCCCGAAGGTGCGCGCGCCGTTCGTCTCCCCCGACGACCGGGCCGCGATGCGGCTCGCGGTCACGCACCTCACCGCGCTGGGCCACACCCGGATCGGCCTCGCGGTGGGCCCCAGGCGCTTCGTGCCGGTGCTGCGCAAGATCGAGGGCTTCCAGGTGGCGGTGCGCGAGAGCCTGGGGCTGACGGCGGCGGAGTCGGAGGAGCTGGTCCAGCACTCCCTCTACACCCTGGAGGGCGGGCAGGCCGCGGCGGGCGCCCTGGTCGACCGGGGCTGCACGGCCGTGGTGTGCGCGAGCGACATGATGGCGCTGGGCGCGATCCGGGCCGTGCGCCAGCGGGAGCTGGAGGTCCCCCGCGACGTGTCGGTGGTGGGCTTCGACGACTCGACGCTGATCGCCTTCACGGACCCGCCCCTGACCACCATCCGCCAGCCCGTCCAGGCCATGGGCCAGGCCGCGGTCCGCGCGCTCCTCGAGGAGGTCGGCGGGACCCCGGCGCCCCCGAGCGAGTTCGTGTTCATGCCGGAGCTGGTGGTCCGGGGGTCGACGGCCGCGGGTCCGGGGGTACGGGGCTGAAGACCGGCCCGGACGTACGGGGGTACGGGGCTGAGGACCCGGGGGTACGGGGGTACGGGGCAGGACCCGGCTTCTACGCCCCCAGCGCCCGCCTGCCCTCCGCCGCCTGCGCGTCCGCCCGGTGGCGGGACGCGGCCGCCTGCGCCGCCTCGCCCAGCGCGTCCGCGAGGCGGGCCCTGGCCAGCCAGTTGTACGGGCAGTTGGGACGCAGGGCGATCCGCTCGCTGAGCAGGGTGCGGGCCAGGTCGGTGCGCGGGGTCCGCAGCGCCGCCTCCACCAGGGTCTTCTGCACGGCGTCGCGCTGGGCGTGGCTGCCGCCGAAGAACGCGAGGCGGTGACGGACGGGCAGCAGCAGGTCCACCACGTCCTCGTACCGCCCGGTCCCGTACGCGATCAGTGCCCGGCACACCGGCAGCCCGACCTCGGCCGTCATCGCGCGGTTGGAAGCCGCCGGGTCGGCCCCGTCCTCCAGCCAGCGGCTCCGCGCCGCCACCAGCCGCTCCGCCTCCGCGATCCGCCCCGCGCCCACGTACGCCATCACCGCGTGCGCGTCGTTGAACGCGTAGTGCGGCCCGTCCGCCCGCTCCGCCCACTCCCCCGCGAGCCGCTCCCAGCGCGCCGCCAGCCCGGTGTCCGCCCGCCCCGCGAGCAGCAGGCGCCACAACAGCGCCGAGGCGTCGAGGAGTTGCATGGCGAGACCGGGCGCGCCCGCCGGGTGGACCGCCGCGTCGTACACGTCCAGGACCCGGGCGGTGTCGCCCGCCTCCAGGGCGAACAGCGCGTAGTGCCACCAGTTGTGCACGGTCAGGAAGTTGCCGCTCGCCCAGTCGCCGGTGCGGGCGTCCAGGAAGCGCACCCCCTCGGCGAACCGGCCGCGCATCTCGTGGCTGTGGGCCACCGCGTGCACGCCCCACACGTCGCGCGGGTTGCGCGCGAGCGCGTCCAGGCCCGCCTCCTCGGCCTGCTCGTAGTGCCCGGACTCCTCCAGGCCGAAGGCGTACATGCCGCGCAGCGCGCCGTACTGGGGGTCGGCCGGGTCCCAGGCGTCCAGGGCGCCGCCCACCCGGTCGCGCAGCCGGGCCGCGTCGCCGGTCAGGAAGTCGATCTGGTGCCCGGCGGCCAGGGCGAGCACGTCACGGGGCCAGGCCACGGTGAGCTCGCCGAGGAGCCGCCCGGCACCGAACAGGTCGCCTTCCAGGCCCGCTTGAGCGGCCGTCAGGTGGGCGCGCTCACGGGCCGTGAAGCCGCTCTCGTCGAGACCGGCGCGGTACGCGGCGAAGGACTCCCGCGCCGCCGCCGTGTCCTTCTCCTCCGTGGCCAGGACCGCCAGGTGGGCGGCGAGGCAGTGGGCGAGGGGCGAGGCCGGTGCGGCGGCGAGCGCATCGGCGGCCCGGTCGGCCACCGCGGGCCGGAAGAACAGCAGGTCGTCCAGGGCCTGTTCGTAGTGGGCCGCGGCCTCCGGGCCGGTGTCGCTCATGCGGTGCTGGTGCCGGTCCACGGTCATCGTCGCTCCCCAACGGCCAAGTTCACTGCGGCGCCCTGGTCAACGACCATACGAGGAACGGGAAGCGGGTGTCAGGCCCGCACCCCGGCCGCCCTCGTGAGCGCCAGGTCCGCGAGCGCGCGCGGCGCCCCCGCCTGGCCCCTGATGCCCGGGAACGCGTTGACGTCGACGACGAGCGGGGCGCCGTCGGCGGTGGCGATGACGTCGACCCCGTACACCTCCAGGGCGAACACCTCGCCCACCCGCAGCAGCAGTGCGGACCAGCCGGGCGGGAGGTCCTCGGTGGCGAGCGGGACGTCCTCCCCCTTGCCGCCGGGGGCGAGTTCGGAGCGGCGGCGGGCGGCGAAGACCCGGCCCGCGACGACCCACAGCTTGTGGTCCCAGCCGTCGTTGGGGGCGAACTCCTGCACCACGACCGGTTCGTCCGGCCACCGGGCCGCCGACCCGGCCAGCGCCGCGCCGTCCTCGGCCAGGGCGACCAGGTCGCCGCGGCGGCTGTACCGGCTCTTGAGGACCAGCGGACGCCCGCCCCAGGGCCGCCGCGCAAGCCGGGCGGGCGTGGTGACGGCGAGCGTGGGCGCGTACGGGATGCCGGCGCCGCGCGCCAGGTCGGCCAGGGCCACCCGGTCCTGGCAGCGGGCGGTGGCGGAGGCGGAGTTGACGACGGGCGCGCCGCGCCGCTCCAGCTCCCGGGCGAGCGCGAGCCCGCGCGGCGTACGGGACTTGAGGAGGTACACGTCGCAGGTGCGGGCGGGCGCGGGCGCGTCCGGCCGCAGCCAGCGCACCTCGTGCCCGGCCCCCGTCAGCAGCCGGGCGGTGTCGGCGAGCAGCGGGTGGTCCGGGTCGGGGGTCACCACGCCGACCACGGCCGCTCCCGGGTGGGTGCCGCTCACACCGCCTCCGCCCGGACCATGCCGCTGTCGTGGCGGGCCAGTTCGAGGACGGCGGCGGCGACCCGGGCGGGCGCGTCGGGGACCTGGCGGAAGCTGGGGAAGTCGTTGACGTCCACCACGACCGGCCCGTCCGGGCCGAGCAGCACGTCGAACCCGTACAGGTCCAGGCCGTAGACGGTGCCGACCTGGGCGGCGAGCGCGGCGACCTCGGCGGGGAGCGGGACGCGGCGCTCGGTGACGGCGTGGCCGGGGTGGAGCGGGGAGCCGCGCTCGGTGGCGTAGTAGTCGCCCGCCACGCAGTAGACCTTGAGGTCGACGCCGGAGTTGGGGACGTACGGCTGGGCGATGAGGAGGCCCTCTCCGGCCAGCAGGGGCGTCATCGCGGCGAGCCGGTCCGGGGACGGCACCAGGTGCACGGCGCGTCCCGCGCTGCCGTCGGCGGGCTTGACGACCAGCGGGTAGTCGGACTCCGGTACCGCGGCGAGGAGTTCGGGGCGGGCCGCCGCGTAGGTCGGGGGCACGGGCAGGCCGCGGGTGCGCCCGATGGCGGCGGCGAGGGCCTTGTCGCGCACGCCGCGTATGGAGCGCGCGTCGTTGACGGTGCGCAGGCCGACGGCCGCGGCGGCTTCGAGGAGGGTGAGGCCGGGCCCGCCGGAGACGGTCTTGAGGACCCAGGCGTCGTGGCTGCCGGTGCGGACCGCCTCGTCGACGCGGAGCAGGGCGGCGCCGGGGCGCAGCACGTCGACGCGGTGGCCCCACTCGGTCAGCTTGCGGATCACCTCGACCGGCATGCCGTCGTTGCGGTAGCGCTCTTCCAGCAGGAAGCAGAGCCTCATCGGTTGTCCCCGTAACCCCCGGACGTCCGCCGTTCCCGTCCGGCGAGCTGTGATGTCACAGCATGTCACGAACTCTGCCGGGGACCGCTTCCCGCCCCCGCGCGACGACCGGCGACGGCACCGGCGCGACGGCCCGCTCCGCGAGCGGGTCGGTCTCCCGGGCGCGGTAGCGGGGCGGGACGAGGACCTGGGCCCACAGCGGGACGCGCGGGCGGTAGCGCGGCATCAGGAGCAGCGCGAGCCCCAGGGCACTGCACAGCGCGATCGACGAGAGCAGCCACACGGACGTGGAGTTGACCGAGTAGGCGAGCGTGCCGAAGCCGAGCAGGGCGGACCAGAAGTACATGATCAGGACGGCGCGGCTGTGGGTGTGGCCGATGTCCAGGAGCCGGTGGTGCAGGTGGCCGCGGTCGGCGGCGAAGGGCGACTGGCCGCGCCAGGTGCGCCGGGCGACGGCCATGACGAGGTCGGCGACGGGCAGGGCGAGCGCGGCGAGGGGCAGCAGCAGCGGGATGTAGACGGGCACCATGGCGTGCACGGCGTCGCGTTCGGTGCCGAACAGCTTGAGCGCGTCGGGGTCGACCTGGCCGGTCACCGAGATCGCTCCGGCGGCCATGACCAGGCCGAGCAGCAGGGCCCCGGAGTCGCCCATGAAGATCCGCGCGGGGTGCAGGTTGTGCGGCAGGAAGCCGGCGCACATGCCGATCAGGAGCGCGGCGAACAGGGTGGCGGGGGCGGCGTCCTCCAGGCCGTGGCCGACCCACATGCGGTAGGCGTGCAGGAAGAACGCGGCGGCGGCGATGGCGGTGGTGCCCGCGGCGAGTCCGTCCAGGCCGTCGACGAAGTTGACGGCGTTGATCGTGGTGACGACCACGACGACGGTGAGCAGGGTGCCGGCCCACTCGGGGAGGGTGACGGTGCCGACGCCGGGCACGGGCAGCCACAGGACGCGCAGCCCCAGGTAGACCATGGCGCCCGCGGCGATCATCTGCCCGCCGAGCTTGACGAACGCGTCGAGTTCGAACTTGTCGTCCAGGACTCCGATCAGCCAGATCAGCGCGGCGCCCACGAGCAGGGCGCGGGGCTGCTCGCCCGCGAAGACCACGCGCAGGTTGGCGAGGTGGCCGGCGACCAGCAGCCCGGCGCACAGCCCGAGGAACATGGCCATGCCGCCGAGCCGCGGCGTCGGCTCGCGGTGGACGTCACGGGCGCGGATCTGCGGCATGGCGCCGACGGCGATGGCGAACTTGCGCACCGGTCCGGTGGTCAGGAAGGTGACCGCGGCCGTGACGATCAGCGTGAGCAGGAAGTCCCGCACGGCAGGCGCCTACTGGGCGGTGAGGGTCGTCTCGTGGCGGGCCAGGTAGTCGTCGCCGTCGGCCGCGTCGGGGCCGTACAGCGAGACCTTGACCTCGGCGGTGTCGCCGGGGTGGAAGGGCTCGAAGCCGGGCGGGAACTCGGTGACCCTCAACTCGGCGGTCTGCTCGGTGCCGTCGCAGACGGGCGGGGCGTCGTGCACGCCGAGGGTCTGCTGGGCGACGTGGCCGTGGCCGACGGCGACGGCCCAGATCTCGGTGGCGGTGCCGGGGGCGCAGCTGTAGGCGATCCGGAAGGTGTTGGCGGGCTGGGCGAGGAACGCGTCCGTACGGATCGACGGGGCGTCGGACGCCTTGCCGGCCGGGGCGCCGGCCGCGAGGGCCGGGGTGGCGGTGGCCGCGCAGGCGGCGGTGAGGAGGAGGGCTGCGGTGGAGCGGCGTATCCGGATCATGTCCGGACCCTACACAACGCGCCCTGGCGGTGGACATGTTCGCGTATACGGAACGGCCGTTCTGCACGGCTTGAAAAAAGCTTTGCCGTTGGCCGGATCCATGCGTGCGGCGGCGCCCCGCACTCCGTGCGCACCGCGCGGAACGGCACCTTCATGGTTGCCTCGGGCAATGGAATCACCAAGTCGCGGCCGGATTCATGTAGGCACCACTGATCACCCCGTTAACGCCCCGTTGACCCGCCCCGCCTCCGTGTCACACGCTCGTCATATAGATGCCGTGTACAACCTTTTTGGAGGGCGTGTATGTGCGGAATCACCGGATGGGTCTCCTACGACCGCGATCTGAGGGGATCGGCCGAGGCCCTGGACGCGATGACCGAGACGATGGCCTGCCGCGGCCCCGACGACCGCGGCACCTGGATCGGGGGCCCGGCCGCGCTCGGCCACCGCAGGCTCGCCATCATCGACCTGCCCGGCGGCCGCCAGCCGATGACCGCCGACACCCCCGAGGGCCCGGTGGTGATCGTCTACTCCGGTGAGACGTACAACTTCACCGAACTGCGCCGCGAACTGACCGGCCGCGGCCACCGGTTCACCACCGAGTCCGACACCGAGGTCGTGCTGCGCGGCTACCTGGAGTGGGGCGAGGCGCTGCCCGAGCGCCTCAACGGCATGTACGCCTTCGCCGTCTGGGACGGCCGCCAGGACAAGCTCGTCATGGTCCGCGACCGGATGGGCATCAAGCCGTTCTACTACTACGAGACGCCCGACGGCGTGCTGTTCGGCTCCGAGCCCAAGGCGATCCTCGCCAACCCGCTGGCCCGCACCCGCGTCACCCTCGACGGGCTGCGCGAGCTGTTCACCATGGTGAAGACCCCCGGGCACGCCTTCTGGGACGGGATGAACGAGGTCGAGCCCAGCACGGTCGTCACGCTGACCCGCAACGGCCTGCGCACCCGCGCCTACTGGACCCTGGAGACCCGCCCGCACACCGACGACCGCGACACCACCATCGCCCGCGTCCGCGAACTGCTCGACGACATCGTGCGGCGCCAGCTCGTCTCCGACGTCCCGCGCTGCACCCTCCTCTCCGGCGGCCTGGACTCCTCCGCCATGACCGCCATCGCCGCCCGCCAGCTCGGCGAACGCGGTGAGCGGGTGCGCAGCTTCGCCGTCGACTTCGCC
The DNA here is from genome assembly GCF_040296945.1 of Streptomyces sp. NPDC001941. NCBI lineage: Bacteria > Bacillati > Actinomycetota > Actinomycetes > Kitasatosporales > Streptomycetaceae > Streptomyces > Streptomyces sp. NPDC001941. Next base: position 14,833 of record NZ_JBEOYE010000034.1, read on the forward strand.
GGCCAGGCCGAGAACTTCGTCGCCGACGAACTGCGCGGCACCCCCGACACCCCCTTCGTCCACGACGTCGCGGAGCTCGCGGGCACCGACCACCGCGACATCGTCCTCGACTCCCAGGCCCTCGCCGACCCCGAGGTGCGCGCCCGGGTCATCCGCGCCCGCGACATACCCGCCGGCTTCGGCGACATGGACGCCTCGCTCTACCTGCTCTTCCGCGCCATCCGCGAACACTCCACCGTCGCCCTGTCCGGCGAGTCCGCCGACGAGGTGTTCGGCGGCTACCTGCAGTTCTTCGACGAGGAGGCGCGCCGGGCCGAGATGTTCCCCTGGCTGGTGCGGATGGCCTCGCACTTCGGCGACGACACGGACGTGCTGCGCGCCGACGTGCGAGCCGACCTGAACCTCGACGCGTACGTGCGCGACGGTTACGCGCAGGCCGTCAAGGGCGTGCACCGGCTGGACGGCGAGAGCGACTTCGAGTACCGCATGCGCACCATCTCCCACCTGCACCTCACCCGCTTCGTGCGCATCCTGCTCGACCGCAAGGACCGCGCCAGCATGGCCGTCGGCCTGGAGGTCCGCGTGCCGTTCTGCGACCACCGCCTGGTGGAGTACGTCTACAACGCGCCCTGGGCGCTGAAGTCCTTCGACGGCCGCGAGAAGAGCCTGCTGCGCGAGGCCACCCGGGACGTCCTGCCGCGCTCCGTCTACGACCGGGTCAAGAGCCCCTACCCGTCCACGCAGGACCCCGGCTACGCGCTCGCCCTCCAGGAGAACGTCAAGGACCTGCTCGCCCGGCCCTCGCACCGCGTCTTCGACCTCCTGGACCGCGACCGCGTCAAGCGCGCGGCCCACCGCGACGCCCAGATCACCCAGGCGTCCCGGCGCGGCCTGGAGCGCACCCTGGACCTCGCCCTGTGGCTGGACCTGTACGACCCGGAGATCGTCCTCGGCTGACCCGGGCCCGTCCGGGCATAGGCTCGCGCCGACAGTCGCGAACCGAGGAGGAACCGATGTCCCAGGACGACACCGGCGTCGTGGTCAGCCCCACCGACTGGGTCGCGCGGCAGGCGCGCACCTACGAGGAGTCCGGCGGCACCGAGGGCACCACCATCAACGGCGTGCCCTGCCTGCTGCTCGACTACCGGGGCCGGCGCACCGGCCAGTGGCGCCGCACCGTGCTGATCTACGGGCGCGACGGCGACGACTACCTGATCGTCGCCTCCAAGGGCGGCTCCGACACCCACCCGCTGTGGTACCTCAACCTGGAAGACGACCCGCAGGTGCGGCTGCGCGTGGAGACGGAGCGCTTCGAGGCGCGCGCCGAGACGCTCTCCGCCGAGGACAAGGCCCGGGTGTGGCCGGGCCTGGTGGAGCTGTTCCCGCAGTACGCGGAGTACCAGGGCAAGACCGAGCGGGACATCCCGGTGGTGCGGCTGGTGCGCACGAAGGGGTGAGTACGGGCGTACGGCAGGCGAAGTGAGGCGGCGGGTCCCCGGCGGGGGCCCGCCGCCTTCCGCCGTCACCGGCTTCCGTGTGTGCACCGTTTCGCTGCGGGGTTTCGCTGCGCGAACGATGCAAGTTGTACGGACCCGAGGTCCCCACCCAGCCTGGACCGATCCTTTCCGTACGAGGAGCAGCGCACATGAAGAAGACCGCGATCGCCCTGTTCACCGGGGACCTGCGGCTGCACGACCACCCTCCGCTGCGGGCCGCGATCGCGGCGGGCGACCGGGTGGTGCCCCTCTTCGTCGACGACGACCGGGTACGGGCCGCGGGCTTCGACGCCCCCAACCGGCGGGCCTTCCTCGCGGACTGCCTCGCCGACCTGGACGCGGGGCTGCGCGCGCGGGGCGGCCGGCTGGTGCTGCGGCGCGGCGACCTGGTGGAGCAGGTGTGCCGGGTGGCCGCCGAGGCCGAGGCGGCCGAGGTTCACCTGGCGGCCGGCCCGACCGCGTTCGCGCACGCCCGCGAGGACCGGCTGCGCCGGGCCCTGGAGGCGGACGGGCGGCGGCTCGTGGTGCACGACGCGGTGGTGACGGCCGTGCCGCCGGGAGCGGTGACCCCGGCGGGCTCGGACCACTTCGCGGTGTTCACGCCGTACCACCGCCGCTGGGCCGATCACCCGCTGCGCGAGGTCCTCGCGGCGCCGCGCTCGGTGCGCGTGCCGGAGGGCGTGGAGTCGGCGGACCTGCCGCGCCGCGCGGACGTCGGCGGCACCTCGGAGGGGCTCGCGAAGGGCGGCGAGGAGGAGGGCCGCAAGCGGTTCACGGCGTGGCTGCGCGGGGGCATCGCCGACTACGAGGCGCTGCACGACGACATGGCGGGCGACGCCACCTCCCGGCTCTCCCCGCACCTGCACTTCGGGACGCTCTCCCCCACCGAGCTGATCCACCGCGCGACCCGCACCGGCGGGCCGGGCGAGGAGGCGTTCGTACGGCAGCTGTGCTGGCGGGAGTTCCACCAGCAGGTGCTGGCGGCGCGGCCGGGCGCCGCGAGCGCCGACTACCGTACGAAGAACGACCGCTGGCGCTCCGAGCGTTCGGCGAAGGACGACGTCGAGGCCTGGCGGGAGGGACGCACGGGCTACCCGGTCGTCGACGCGGGGATGCGCCAGCTCCGGCACGAGGGCTGGATGCACAACAGGGCCCGCCTGCTCACGGCGAGCTTCCTGGCCAAGACGCTGTACGTGGACTGGCGCGTGGGGGCCCGCCACTTCCTGGACCTGCTGGTGGACGGGGACGTGGCCAACAACCAGCTGAACTGGCAGTGGATGGCGGGCACGGGCACCGACAGCCGCCCGAACCGGGTGCTGAACCCGGTGACACAGGCGAAGCGGTACGACCCGGAGGGCGCGTACGTCAGGCGCTGGGTGCCGGAACTGGCGGACGTGGAGGCGAAGTTCGTCCACGAACCGTGGAAGCTGAAGGACCGGGACCGGTCGGGCATCGACTACCCGGACCCATTGATCGACCTGCCGGACGGGCTGGCGCGCTTCAAGGCGGCGAGGGGCGCGGCTTAGGGACGTCCTCGGAGCAGTTCCTCCATCACGGAGACGGAGAGCGCGGGGTTGGCGGAGGCGGCTTCCGCGACTTCGGGGTCGGGGTCGTTGAGCAGCTGTTCCAGGATTTCGCGCGGGAGGCCGGGACGGCCGGCCACCACGGCGCGGGCCCGCTCGTCGCCGCCTTCGACGCAGCGCCACAGGGTCGCGGCGGTGGCACGGGGGTGCCGCGCGATCTCGCGGAGGGCCTTGCGCACGGGGGGCTGCTGGCGGGCCAGCTCGTCGAGGAGGGCCGGGGGCGCGTGGAGGTTGGCGGCGACGCGGGCGACGACGTGCACCCCGAACCGCCGCACCATGGCGTGCAGTTGGGATGGACTCAGGCCCGGGTGCGAGGCGATGGACTTGACGACCTTGGCGTCGGGGTCGGCAGCGAGGACGTCGCGTACGCCGGGGGGCAGGTCGCGCCGCAGGGCGACGAGCATCCGGGCGCCGGGCTCCGCCGCCCGCGCCAGCTCCTCGACCTCGGCCGGGGAAGCGGTCGCGACCCTGGGCAGCGGCCCGGTGGGGCCGATCCTGACGGACCCGGCGAGGCGGACGAACAGATCAAACGGGACGCGGGGGTTGTGGGCCAGCCTGCGCCGCACGTCGTGCCCATCGTCGTCGGCGAGGACGCACATCACGGCTTCGCCGATCGCGGGGTTCTCGGCGAGGTCGCCCCGGACGCCGGGGACGGGGTCGCGGGCGAGGCGTTCGTACGCCTCGGGGGGCAGGTCGGTGCGGGGGGCGAGGGCCCAGCGGAGCAATATCGAGGGATGGTCCACGAACGGCAGGAGGGCGTCTGCGGGGGTGGCCGGGTTGTCGAGGGCGGCCCGCTGGATGTCGTGGACGGTGGACTCGTGGGTGCCGTCGCAGGAGTCGCCCGGGCGCAGGACGCAGTCGGTGCGCGCATGGTAGGGACCGTGTACGAAGGGGACCTCCTCCTGGTCGCAGACCCGACAGCGGAGGGCCGGGGGCAGCCCGTCACCGCTGAGGAGGGCGGCGAGGAGGTGCGGGGGCGTGACCCGGTTACCGGCGACCGCGCTGCGGACCCCGGCGTGCGGATGGGCGGCGAGGCGGCCGAGGAGCGCGGGATCGCTGGTCCAGGTCGCGAGCTCGGCGACGACCTGGGGATCGGCGTCGGTGGCAAGGGCCTCCACCACGTCACCCGGCAGCCCCGCACAGGCGGCGAGCCGCTCCCAACACCGACGACGCGCCAGCAGCAGCCGCGCCCACGCGGGCGGCCCGGGGCGCTCACTGAGCCAGGCGAGGGCGACGTCGGGCTGGGCGCGGGGGTCGATGTCGTCGCGGTCCAGCTTCCCTTCGTACGCGAGCCGTACGGCGCTGCCCTCGTCACGGGCGGCCAGGGCGCGGACCTGCGCAGGGCGCAGGTCGCCGCGCCCGGCGAGGGCGTGGGCGATGTCCTGGTCGGCGACCGAGATGAGCCGGTCGATGAGCGCGGCGGGCAGGGAGGGATTGGCGGCGAGCCCGAGCAGGAGGTGGTCCACGAAGGGAATGGTGCCTGTTGGGGGGCCAGATGGCGCGCGATTTTCGGCGTCAGCAGGCGCGCGACTGGCACTGCGCGAGGGCTGGCGGCTCTCGCGCGCCCGCCTTACGGTCAGCCGTGGACGCCGCGCGGGTGTGGGGAGTCGATGAAGAGATGTTGTGGCCCCGGACGGTGAAGGACCGGATCAAGTCCGGTGACGACAGGGAACTCGTCCACAGCTACCCCTACCGCTCCGCCTGTCCCTCGACCGTCTGGACCGGGCTCGTCGAGTCGGCGGGCGCCGAGATCTACCTCGGCGGCTACACGAACTACTTCTTCTGGACCCAGGTCCCCCGCTTCGCGGACACGATCCGCCGCAAGGCCGAGGCGGGGTGCCGCGTGCGGTTCCTGGTGGGTGATCCCGACGGCGAAGTCACCCGGCAGCGCGAGGTCGTCGAGGACGTCGCCCTGACCGTCTCCACGCGCATCCGCATCACGCTGGAGCACCTCGAACGGCTGGGGGCGGTCGACGGCGTCGAGACGCGCGTCTCCGATCCTTCGGACGCCGCCAGTCACGTCGGCCTGTCCGTGTTCCGGTTCGACGACGACGCCCTCGTCACCCCGCACCTGGCCCGGCTCGTCGGGCACGATTCGCCGCTGCTGCACCTGCGGCGCCACGGCGTCGGCGGCATGTTCGACCGGTTCGCCGCGCACGGCGAGGAGTTGTGGGGGCGGGCCGCCGTCCGGCTCGGGTGACACACCCCGGCGCGGCTGCCTTCCCGCTCTGCTGACGCACCCCGCGCCAAGTGGCGCACCAGAACCGTGCGCAAGTGGCCCAGCAACCGGCCGCCTTCGCTCCCTACGCTCGGTCCATGGCGACGAACGAGCAGACCACAGCGGGCAACGACCCAGCACACACCGACGAGTTGACCGTGTTGCAGACCGCCACCCCGCCCGACATCCCCGACGGCGTCGACGTCACCACCGTCCTCCTCCAGTTCCCTCCCGGTCACCCCGGCAACCCCCCGCACCGCCACCCCGGCCCCGTCTTCGGCTACATGCTGGAGGGCGAGATGCTGTTCGAGGTCGAAGGGCAGGCCCCGTACGTCGTCCGGGCCGGGGACGCGTTCTGGGAGCCCGGCAGGGACGTCATCCACTACCAGGCCCTCAACGTCTCCCCCGACTCCTGGTGCCGCTTCGTCGTCACCATGGTCTGTCCGCCCGGTGCGCCCCTGCTCACGCCCGTGGACGACGACGAGCTCGCCCGGCGGCGGCACCTGCGCGTCCCCGGGGACGCCTCGATCTGACGGAGCAGATGGGCAGACGGGGCGGGGTCACAGCTCCCCGAACGACCCGTGCCTCCCCGCCCCCGCCGCGAACCGCGCCGCGCCCTCCAGACTCTCCGACAAAACCGCCTGGCCGTAGGCCAGTTCAGCGGACATCGCCGCCTCCTCCGACAGGCCCGCCTGGGCGCGTACCGACGCCCGGTCACCCCGGAGGCACGCCTGCGGGAAGCGGGCGATCTCCGCCGCCAGGGCCTCCGCCTCCGCCCGCGCGCGGCCCGGCGGGACCAGGCGGTTCGCCAGGCCCATCTCGTACGCCTCCCGGGCTGGCACCGGGCGGCCCGTCAGGATCAGGTCCATGGCCCGGCTCTCCCCGATCAGGCGGGGCAGCCGCACCGTCCCGCCGTCGATCAGCGGCACCCCCCAGCGGCGGCAGAACACGCCGAACACCGCGTCCTCCTCCGCCACCCGCAGGTCGCACCAGAGCGCCAGTTCCAGGCCGCCCGCCACCGCGTGCCCCGCGACCGCCGCGATCACCGGCTTGCTGAGCGCGAGCCGCGTCGGGCCCATCGGGCCGTCCCCGTCCGGGGCGACCCGGTTGCCGCGCTCCGTACCCACCGCCTTCAGGTCGGCGCCCGCGCAGAACGTGCCGCCCTCGCCCCACAGCACCGCCACCCGCGCCTCGTCGTCCTCCTCGAACCTGCGGAAGGCCAGGGCCAGTTCAGCGGCCGTGGGGCCGTCCACCGCGTTGCGCGCCTCCGGGCGCGACAGGACGACCGTGGTGACGTGGCCCTCGCGCTCGACCCGTACGGACACGGCGGCTCCCTCCTGCTGTCGGCCTGCTGTCAGCCCAGCTCCAGGCTGGTGACGCCGAAGATACCCGCCAGTTCGACCTGCGGCGCGGGTCCCGTGTACATCCGGGCCGCCTCGAAGACCGGCTTCAGGCCGAGCGCACCGGCCAGTTCCGGTGCGGCCGGGTTGGCGTCCGGGGCGTCGAAGGCCACCGGCGTGCCCGGCGCCCGCGCGGCCAGGGCCCGCACCAGCAGGGCCGCCGTGGCCGGGTCCTCGGCGTAGAGCGGCCCGATCCGGGACGCGCCGCTGCACAGCCGGATCACCCCGAGGCCGACCACCCGCCCGTCCCGCAGCGCCGCGAGCGCGGGGCGCCCGGGCAGTCCGGTCCAGGCCGCGAGGAAGGCGTCGCGGTCCTCGGGGAAGAACCGCCGGTCGTAGGCGGCGACCTCCTCGAAGGGCAGCGACCCCGCGTCCACCACGTCCACGCCGTCGACCACGGCGGGGCCCGCCGTCGGCACCCCCTCGAAGCGGACGTTGTTCCAGGCCCGCCGGAACCCGGACCTGCGGTAGTTGTCCTGCTGCTCCACGACCCCGTCCAGGCCGACCAGACGGCCCTCCAGGTGCTCCATGGCGCGCCGCCAGAGCCGGATCCCGTACCCCTTGCCCCGGTGCTCGGGCCGGACGAGGTAGAAGCCGAGGAAGCCGAAGGACGCGCCGTAGCGGATCGCGGAGACGCAGCCGACGCTCTCGCCGTCGAGGCGGCCCACGAAGAAGCCGCGCGGGTCGGCGACGGCGAACGCCCGCACGTCGCTCTCCCCCGGGTTCCAGCCCTCCTCGTCGGACCAGGTCCGGAAGAGGCGCATGTCGTGCGCCCCCGCGTTGACGATCTCGAACTCTGCCATGGGACGGCGGTTCCCTTCCTCGCGCGTGCGGTACGTCCCGGATCGTGCCCACGCCGCCGCCGTGGGCAACCTCCCGTCCGGCCCCGGCGACGGGCTTGCCCGGCGCCACCGCGCCCGGTAGGAAAGATCGCATGACCGGTCTCGGTGTGGTGTTCCGTCCCCAACTCCCTCCCGAGCGGCTGCGGGAGGTCGCCCGCGCCGCCGACGGCGCGGGCCTCGACCAGCTGTGGCTGTGGGAGGACTGCTTCCTGGAGAGCGGCGTCGCGACCGCCTCCGCCGCCCTCGCCTGGACCGAGCGGCTGCGCGTCGGCGTCGGACTGCTCCCGGTCCCGCTGCGCAACGTGGCGCTGACCGCGATGGAGGCGGCCACGCTGCACCGGCTGTTCCCCGGACGGGTCCTGCTCGGCGTCGGGCACGGGGTGCAGGACTGGATGGGCCAGGTCGGCGCGCGCGTGGAGTCCCCGCTCACGCTGCTGCGCGAACACCTGGACGCCCTGCGGCAGTTGCTGGCCGGGGAACGCGTCAGCACGCGGGGGCGGTACGTGCACCTGGACGGCGTCGCGCTCGACTGGCCGCCGACCGCGCCCGCTCCGGTGTACGCCGGTGCGGTCGGGCCGCGTTCGCTGCGGCTGACCGGCGAGGCGGCGGACGGGACGATCTTCGACGCGCGCCTGTCACCCCGACTACTGCGCGAGGGGGTCGCCTTGGTACGGGAAGGACGCGCGGCCGCCGGACGGGGCGGCCCGCACGAGGTGATCGCCTACCTGGCCGCGGCGACCGGCCCCGACGCGGCGGGACGGCTGCGCGCCGAGCTGGAGTCGTCGGGCCTCGCGGACGTCCCGGGCCTGGGCGTGGCGGGCGACGCGAAGGCGGTCGCCGAGGGCGTGCGACGCCTTGCGGAGGCGGGCGCGGACACGGTGGTGCTCCAGCCGACGGCGGACGACCCGGACCCGGAGGGGTTCGTACGCTTCGCGGCGGAGGAGGTGCGGGGGCTACTCGCTTAGGGGCGTTCACCCACCAGATGCCCATCATCTGGTTCCCGCACGCCGCCGGGCCCTCAGCCTCACCGCCACACCGGCGGCGCACCCACCCCGCCATGACTTGCACAGAAAACCATTGACTCCGACCACGAACAGCGAATTAAGGAGAACTTCACCCAGTTCTCGCTGTAGAGGTATGGATGTCGACCATTGAAAGGCTGCACTCTTTCGCCCGGCGCGCCACCGGGGCGCGCCGAGACCCAGCTGGCGAGGGCGGGCGATGACACCGATCAGTCGTAGAGGGTTCGTGGCGCTGGGCGCGGGCGTGGCGGCGGGCGCCGTGCTGCCGGCCGGCGCGGTGGCAGCGCCGTCGGCGGCGGGCCGCGCCGCCGCGGTCGCGACCGGCACGATCAAGGACGTCAAGCACGTCGTGGTCCTGATGCAGGAGAACCGCAGCTTCGACCACTACTTCGGCCGCCTCAAGGGCGTCCGCGGCTTCGCCGACCGCAGCGGCATCCAGCTGTCGGGCGGGCAGCCGGTGTTCAACCAGCCGAGCGGGACCGGCCGGCAGTACCCCTGGCGGCTCTCCGACACCCCGGCCGCCGGGGGCGTCGACGGGGAGACCATCGCCCAGTGCAACGGCGACCTGCCGCACAGCTGGTCCTCGCAGCACTCGGCGTGGAACAAGGGCCGGATGGACCACTGGGTGTCCGGCGTCGGCAACGTCCGCACGCTCGGCTACCTGGACCGTGCCTCCATCCCGTTCCACTACGCGCTCGCCGACAACTACACGATCTGCGACGCCTACTTCTGCTCCACGCTCAGCGCCACCGGACCCAACCGCACCTTCCTGTGGAGCGGCAAGATCGACGGCTCCAGCTACGACGGCGGTGACGAGTCCGGGCTCACCTGGGAGACGTACGCCGAGGCCCTGCAGCGCGCCGGGGTGAGCTGGCGGGTCTACCAGAACGCCCAGGACAACTACGGCGACAACGGCCTGGCGTACTTCAAGAAGTTCACCGACGCCAAGCCGGGCAACCCGCTGTACGACCGGGGCATGGCGTCGGTGCCGAGGGCCACCGGGTCCACGCCCGACGACATCGCCGCCGCGATCCGGGCGGACGTGCTGGCGGGGACGCTGCCCCAGGTGTCGTGGGTGGTGGCCAACCAGGCGTTCTCCGAGCACCCGTACGCCCCGCCCGGCGACGGCGCGCACTTCGTGGACCTGGTGTACCGGGCGCTGGCCGCCGACCCCGACGTCTTCGACTCGACGGTGCTGTTCCTCAACTACGACGAGAACGACGGCTTCTTCGACCACGTGCCGCCTCCCGCGCCGCCCGCGGGCACGGCGGGCGAGTTCCTGAACGGGGCGCCGGTCGGGCTCGGCTTCCGGGTGCCGATGCTGGTCATGTCTCCCTGGACGCGGGGAGGTTGGGTCTCTTCCGAGGTCTTCGACCACACCTCCGTACTGCGCTTCCTGGAGACCTGGACCGCCGCCCTGGGCACCCCCGCCGCGTGTCCGAACATCAGCGCCTGGCGGCGCAGGGTGACCGGCGACCTGACGGGCGTCTTCGACTTCGCCCGCCCGGTGTACGGGGTGCCGGCCGGGCTGCCCGCCACCAAGGTCATCGGCTACTCCACCTGCGGCCCGCTGCCCAACCCCGCCCCGCAGAACAACGCGCTGCCCGCCCAGGAGCCCGGCACCCGCCCCGCGCGCGCCCTGCCCTACCAGCCCAACGGCAACCTGGACCGGCTGGAGTTCGGGGCCGCCGGGAAGGTCCTGGCCTGGTTCTCGATGGCCAACCAGGGGGCGCCGGCCACCAGCGCCGCGCACTTCTCCCTGCACCCCAATGCCTACCGGGCCACCGAGCCGTGGCAGTACACGGTCGACCCGGGCGGCACGGCGACGGACTTCTTCAACATCGGCACCGGCAACGGCGCGGGGAAGTACGACTTCACCATGACCGGCCCCAACCGCTTCCTGCGCCGCTTCGCCGGCGACGCGACCAAGGCGGGCCGGTACGCGGAGGTCGCGGCGCGCTACGCGACGGCCGCCGACACCGGGAAGCAGGCCCTGTTCCTGAAGTTCACCAACACCTCCACGGCCGCCGTCACCTTCACGGTCCGTTCCGCCAACTACCGCACCGACGGCCCCTGGACGTACACGGTCGACCCGGGCGGCTCCGCCGAGGACCACTTCAACGTGGTGGCGTACACCGACGGCTGGTACGACTTCACGGTGACGGTGGGCTCCGACACCACCTGGTCGCGCCGCTACACCGGCCACGTCGAGACCGGGGCCCCCTCGGTCAGCGGCTGACCCGGCCGCCGTACCGACCCGTCCGCCGTGAGGCCCGTCACCCGTCCGCCGTAAAACCCGTTGCGCCCCGCGTCGGCGGGTTGCTGTACTCGGAGCGCAACGGGTAGTCCACGCGAGGAGAAGCAATGCGAGCTGCGTCCATGTCCACTTCGCAGGCCATGACCATCCAGTCATCGAAGGACATGACGTACCTTGGGCACGACTTCCCCCGCGCGGGCGCCGCGCGTACTGAACCTGGGCATCCTGGCGCACATCGACGCCGGTAAGACCAGCCTGACCGAGCGGCTGCTGTACGCGGCCGGTGTCATCGACGAGATCGGCAGCGTCGACGACGGCAGCACCCGCACCGACTCCCTGGAGCTGGAGCGCCGGCGCGGGATCACCATCAAGTCCGCGGTCGTGTCGTTCCCGCTGGGCGGCACCACCGTCAACCTCATCGACACCCCCGGCCACCCCGACTTCATCGCCGAGGTGGAGCGGGTCCTCGGCGTGCTCGACGGCGCCGTCCTGGTGGTCTCGGCGGTGGAGGGCGTACAGGCGCAGACCCGCGTCCTGATGCGCACCCTGCGCCGTCTCGCCATCCCGACGCTGCTGTTCGTCAACAAGGTGGACCGCCGGGGCGCCGACCCCCGGCGGGTCCTCGCGGAGATCCGCGCCCGGCTGACGCCCGATGCGGTCGCCCTGGGCGCGGTGCGCGGGGCCGGGACGCCCGGCGCCGCCGTCACGGCGTACGGCGCGGACGACCCGGGCTTCACCGACGGGCTGGCGCAGGTGCTGGCCGAGCACGACGAGGAGGTCCTGGCGGCGTACGTGGAGGGCGCGGCCCCGCCCGCGTACCCCCTGCTGCGCGCGCGGCTGGCCGCCCTGACGGGACGGAGCCGGGTGCACCCGGTGCTCTTCGGCTCGGCGATCACGGGTGCGGGCCTCGCCGAACTGGGCGCGGGCATCGAGGAGTTGCTGCCCGCCGCGACCGGTGACCCGGACGGCGCGGTGTCGGGGACCGTGTTCAAGGTGGAGCGCGGGCCGGCCGGGGAGAAGGTCGCGTACGTGCGGCTGTTCTCCGGCACCGTGGCCACCCGTGACGTCGTGGCGCTGCGGGACGGCGCGGAGGGCAAGGTCACGGGCCTGTCGGTCTTCGAGGACGGCGCCTCGGTGCGCCGCCCGAGCGTGGAGGCGGGGCGCATCGCCCGGGTGTGGGGCCTCGGTGACGTACGGATCGGCGATCCGGTGGGCGAGCGCGCCCTGGTGACGGAACGTCATCACTTCGCGCCGCCGACACTGGAGACCGTCGTCGAGCCGGAGCGGCCCGGGGACCGCGCCGCCCTGCACCTGGCCCTCACCCAACTGGCCGAGCAGGACCCGCTGATCGGGCTGCGGCACGACCCGGTGCGCGGCGAGGTCTCTGTGTCGCTGTACGGCGAGGTGCAGAAGGAGGTCGTCCAGGCCACGCTGGCCGAGGAGTTCGGCGTCGAGGTGACCTTTCGGGAGACCACCACGATCTGCGTGGAGCAGGTCACCGGGTCCGGTGAAGCGGTGGAGTTCATCGACAAGGACCCCAATCCGTTCCTCGCGACGGTCGGCCTGCGGGTGGAGCCCGCGCCGGACGGCGCGGGCGTGGACTTCCGGCTCGGCGTCGAACTGGGCGCCATGCCGTACGCGTTCTTCCGCGCGGTGGAGGAGACGGTCCGCGAGACGCTGGGGCAGGGCCTGCGCGGCTGGCGGGTGCCGGACTGCGTGGTGACGATGACGCACAGCGGGTACTGGCCGCGCCAGAGCCACGCGCACGCGGTGTTCGACAAGTCGATGTCGAGCACGGCGGGCGACTTCCGGCTGCTCACCCCGCTGGTGCTGACCGAGGCGCTGCGCCGGGCGGGCACCCGGGTCCTGGAGCCGGTGCACCGCTTCCGCCTGGAGCTGCCGCCGGACGCCCTGAGCCCGGTGCTCTCCGCGCTGGCCCGGCTGCGTGCGGTGCCGGAGGCGCCGGAGCAGCGCGGTGGGGCGTACGTCCTGGAGGGCGAGGTCCCGGCGGCGCGGGTGCACGAGCTGACGCAGGTCCTGCCGGGCCTGACGCGCGGCGAGGGCGTGGTGGAGTCGCGGTTCGCCCGGTACGGGCCGGTGGCGGGAGCGCCGCCGAGCCGCTCGCGCACCGACGACGACCCGCTGCACCGCAAGGAGTACCTGCTGCGGGTGGTGCGCCGGGTCTGAGGCGCCCTGCCGGTCCGCGATTGGCCCACTGGACCGGCGTACGAATGGCCTATGGTCCCGGGCCACGGCGTCCCTAGGTTGAGGGGGTGAACAAGACCTCCGCGCTCCTGCCGCCGTCCGGTCCGCCCCGGGTCCTCGCCGTCGCCCAGTTCGTCAACTCCCTGGGCGACGGGGCCTATTACGCCACGTCCGCGCTCTACTTCACGACCGTCGTCGGCCTCGCCCCGGCCCGGGTCGGGCTCGCCCTCACCCTGGCCTGGGCCGTCGGCTCGGTCGCCGGGGTGCCGCTCGGGCGGGCCGCCGACCGGCGCGGGCCGCGCGGCACGGCCGTGCTGCTCGCCCTGGCCACGGCCTCGGCGGTCGCCGCGTTCCTGGTGGTGCGCGGCTTCTGGCCGTTCCTGGCCGCCGCCTGCGCGTACGCCACCGCCCAGTCGGGGCTCTCGGCCGCGCGCCGGGCGCTGCTGGCCGGCCTGGTGCCGCCGGCCGCGCGCACCGGGCTGCTCGCGCACCTGCAGTCCACGCTGAACGCGGGCCTCGCCCTGGGCGCGGGGGCGGGCGGCCTGGCGCTGTACGCGGGCAGCCGCGCGGGGTTCCTGGCGGTGTTCGCCCTGGACGCGGTGGCGTTCCTGGTGTGCGCGCTGATCCTCGCGGCGCTGCCGCGGGTGGTTCCCCCGGCGGCGCCGGCCGGTCCGCGGCGGCGGGCTGCGGTGCTGCGCGACCGGCCATACGTGGCGGTGACCCTGCTCAACGCGGTGCTGCTGCTGCGCCTGCCGCTGCTCAGCCTGGGCGTGCCGCTGTGGATCGCCGAGCGGACCGAGGCGCCGCAGTGGCTGGCCTCGGCGCTGTTCGTGCTCAACACCGTGGGCGTCACCGCGTTCCAGGTGCGGGCGGCGCGGGGCGTGCGGTCGCTGGGGACGGCGGCCCGCGCGGTGCGCCGCTCGGGGGTCGTGCTGTTCGCCTCGTGCGCGGTCAGCGCGCTGTCGGCGGTGGCCGGTTCGCCGTGGTGGGCGGCGGGCGCCCTGGTGGCGGGCGGGGTGCTGTTCGTGGCGGGCGAGATGCTGCACTCGGCCGGGTCCTGGCAGATCGGCTTCGACCTGGCCCCGGCCGGGCGCACCGGCGAGTACCAGGGCTTCTTCGGCACGGGGGTGGCGGTGGCGCGCACGCTGGGGCCGCTGCTGCTCACGGCGCTGCTGGTCGGCTGGGGCGTGCCGGGGTGGCTGCTGCTCGGCGCGCTGTTCGTCGCGGCGTCGTGGGCGACGGGCCCGGTGGTGCGGTGGGCGGCGGCTTCGCGACGGACACCCGTGCACTGTCAACCGAAGGTTGACACCCCTGAGGTGTCAACTTACGGTTGACACATGACGCACTCCGACGAGAACGCCACCCCGAAGCCCGTTCAGGTCCCGGTTCGCCTCGACGACCTGATCGAGGCCATCAAGAAGGTCCACCACGACGAGCTCGACCAGCTGACGGACGCCGTCCTCGCGGCTGACCACCTGGGCGAACTCGCCGACCACCTCATCGGCCACTTCGTCGACCAGGCCCGCCGCTCCGGCGCCTCCTGGACCGACATCGGCAAGAGCATGGGCGTCACCCGGCAGGCCGCGCAGAAGCGCTTCGTGGCCAAGGACCCGGGCGAGGGCGCCGGCATGGACGCGAGCGCCGGCTTCTCCCGCTACACCCCGCGCGCCCGCAGCGTCGTCGTGGTCTCCCAGGAGGAGGCCCGGGCGGCGGGCAACAACGAGATCGGCACCGCGCACCTCGTGCTCGGCCTGGTGCACGAACGCGAGGGCCTGGCCGGCCTGGCCCTCGCCCAGCAGGGCGTCGACCTGGACGCGCTGCGCGACACGGTCGTCCGGGGGCTCCCCGCGGCGGCCGAGGAGCTGCCCGCGCTCATCCCCTTCGACGCCGGCTCCAAGAAGGTCCTGGAGCTGACGTTCCGCGAGGCGCTGCGCCTGGGCCACAACTACGTCGGCACCGAGCACGTCCTGCTGGCACTCCTCGAACACGAGGACGGCAAGGGCGTGCTGGGCGGGCTCGGCGTGGAGAAGGCGGCCGTCGAGGCCTTCGTCACCGAGGCGCTCGCCGTGTACCAGAGCGGCGGGAAGGCCGCCGAGTAGTCCGTGGGGCGGTAGAAACGCAGAGGGTGCGCCACCGCCCGTCCGCGGTGGCGCACCCTCTTTCCCGGGGAGACCCCGGGCCGCTCCCGGGGGAGGAACCCCGGGAACCCTGCCGCCACGGGCCCGGGCGAGGGCCCGTGACGTACCCCGCTGGACCGGCGGCCGGTGGCCGGTGGCCGGAGTGGCGACCGGACCGGCGACCGGTGGCCGGAC
The DNA here is from genome assembly GCF_040296945.1 of Streptomyces sp. NPDC001941. Taxonomy (NCBI): domain Bacteria; kingdom Bacillati; phylum Actinomycetota; class Actinomycetes; order Kitasatosporales; family Streptomycetaceae; genus Streptomyces; species Streptomyces sp. NPDC001941. The sequence continues at coordinate 30,168 of NZ_JBEOYE010000034.1, forward strand.
CGGAGGCCGGTCCTGCGCGGCTAGACCGGCGACGCGATCAGGAAGTCGGCCGGGTCCACGCCGCCCTCCTTGGTGTCGTCGTTGGCGAAGACGAACGACTCGATCGGGATGCCCCGCTCGTCGCTCAGCGCCGCCACCAGCTCCTGCACGACCACCGTCTCCAGGACCACCCGCACCGCCGGGGCGCACGCGGGCAGCCGCACCACCGCGAGGTCCTCGCCCGGCGCCACCTCGCCCGTGGTGACCAGCAGCGTCTGGTGCCCCGCGCCCGCCAGCGAGCGGGCCAGCTCCACCTCGCGCCCGTCGCCGAACACCACGTGCAGCGTGCCGCCCGCGGACTCCATCTCGCCGTGCAGGTAGGTGCGGGTCACCGACGCGGTGGCCGGCATCCGCACCACCTCGCGCAGCAGCAGCGCGCCCTCCTCGGCGGAGGCCCGCGAGGCCCCCGAGGCGACGACGTCGGCGGACGTGCAGCGGGCGACCCGGGCCCGCAGCCCCTCGATCACGCCCGCGGCCCCGGCCCGTACGACGGACACCCGCCCGGCGATGCCGTCCCACGGGTCGTCCGCCCGGCCCGCGATGGCCCCGGCGATCAGGTCGAGGGCGACGACGGTACCGGTGAAGCCGTTCGTCGAGGCGTACGAGTCGGGCTCGTTGCCCAGGTCGACGCGGAGGTCGGCGAGGTCGCCCAGCGGCGAGGGCGTGACGTTGAGGACGGCGAGCGTGGGGACCGGGCCCGCCGCCTTGAAGGCGGCGATCGTCTCCGAGCTGCGCCCGCCCTGCGAGACGCCGACCAGCAGGTCGGTCTCGAAGCCGCGGGTGCCGTCCTCGATCTCGTCGGCGAGCACGCGCTGGGTGACCACGCCCTCGGCGCGCAGCGTGGCGACGGGCACGGCGAGCGCCGCGTAGGAGGCGCCGATGCCGGTGAACAGCGGGCGCTCGGCGCCGGTCAGCCGCTCCAGGCCCGCCTGGGCGAGGCGCTCGCGGACATGGGCGACGACGCGCTCCAGCGCCTGCGGCTGGGTGGCCTGGCCCTCGACGAAGGTGATGCGCGATGCGGACATGGTGGGGTCCTTTTCCTTTCGGCGTACGGGGGTTCGTACGGGGACGTGGAGGGGGTGACGGGTCGCGCGGGGCCGCGCGTCAGGCGTCCGGGGTACCGGTGGGTGCTCCCGCGGCCCGAGGCTCCGGGACACCGGCCGCGGCGCCCCGCGCCCCGGACGCGGCGTCCGCCACGGCGGTCGGCTCGCTGTCGGCGGTGTCCGGGGCGTCCTTCGCCTCCGGCTGCTCCACCGGCTCCCGGCCCGGGGTGGGCAGGTTGAACTTGACGATGGCGAACCGGAAGAGCGTGTAGTAGATCGCCGCGAAGGCCAGGCCGATCGGGATGAGCAGCAGCGGCTTGGTCGCGATCCCGAAGTTGACGACGTAGTCGATGGCGCCGGAGGAGAAGCCGAAGCCGTCGCGGATGCCGAGCGCGTAGCAGACGGCCATCGAGATGCCGAACAGCACCGCGTGGATGGCGTACAGCACCGGCGCGACGAACATGAAGCTGAACTCGATGGGCTCGGTGACGCCGGTGACGAACGAGGTCAGCGCGACCGAGATCATCATGCCGCGGATCATGGTGCGGTTCTCGGGGCGCGCGGTGTGGGCGATCGCCAGGGCCGCGGCGGGCAGCGCGAACATGTAGATCGGGAAGCCGCCGGTCATGAACTGCCCGGCCGAGGGGTCGCCGGCCAGGAAGCGGGCGATGTCGCCGTGGACCTCGGCGCCGGTGTGCGGGTTGACGAAGGAGCCGGCCTCGAACCACGGGTAGACCGAGAAGAAGTGGTGCATGCCGATCGGGATCAGGGCGCGCACGACCAGGCCGAACAGGCCCGCGCCCCAGGCGCCGGTGCCGATGAGCCACTCGCCGAAGTGGAAGAACCAGTTGCCCACGGTGGGCCAGACGACGCCGAAGACGATTCCGGCGACGACGCCCGCGAAGGCGCTCAGGATGGGCACCAGGCGGCGCCCGCCGAAGAAGCCCAGCCACTCGGGGAGCTTGGTGCGGCTGAAGCGCTGGTAGAGCAGTGCCACGATCAGGCCCATCACGATGCCGCCGAGGACCTTGGCGTCCAGCGGTTCGCCGTCGGGGCCCTTGGGGAAGGCGGGGCTGGCGAGCACGGCCTTGAAGACCAGGTAGCCGACGGCGGCGGCGAGCGCGGTGGAGCCGTCCGCCTTGCGGGCGAAGCCGATGGCGACGCCGATCGCGAAGAGCAGCGGCAGGTTGTCGAAGACCGTCTGGCCGCCCGCCGCGAGGACGATGCCCAGCTTGCGGACGATCTCGGGGAAGGCCTCGCGCCCGAGGAGGTCCTGGCCGCCGAGGCGCACCAGGATCGCCGCCGCGGGCAGCACGGCGACCGGCAGCATCAGGCTGCGGCCGATGCGCTGGAGCACCGACATCACACCGCCCTGGCCGCCCGCGCCGCGCTTCTTCTTCGAAGCCGTGGCCGTACTCATCCTCGTTCCTCCATCGCACTGAGGGGTCGTGGCGTCCGAGCGCCACGGCCCCGATGGTATGCAGTGGTATGCATTTGGTCAATTGTGGTCTTAGGTGGCCCGCGAAGTGGACTACCGACAGCGCCCACACGCCACCACCAGGGCGCTCCAGCGCACACCAGTGCCCGTTTCGCAGCGGTAATGAGTGGTAGTAAGTGGTATGCTCCAGGCTCACCACGGGAGGATTCCGCATGCGTACGAAGAGCTCCGATCCGCTGTGGGCCCAGACCGCCGACCGGATCGCCGACGACATCGCGCAGGGACGCCTCTCCCCCGGCGGCAAGCTGCCTCCGGAGCGCGAACTGTGCACCCAGCTCGACGTCTCGCGCGTCACCCTGCGCAAGGCGCTGGCGCACCTCGTCGAACGCGGCGTGGTCACCGCCTCGCACGGCCGTGGCTGGTTCGTCGCCGAGGCCGCCTCCGCCCGCGAGTGGCCGCACGACCTGGAGTCGTTCACCGCCACCGCGCGCCGCAAGCACATGCGGCCCAGCTCCCTGGTCCTGCTGCGCGAGGTCGCGCCCGCGCCGCTGGACGACGCCGAGCGCCTGGACGTACCGGCCGGCACACCGCTGCTGCGCCTGGAGCGCGTGCGCCTGCTCAACGACGTGCGCATCGCCGTCGACCGCACCGTCCTGCCCGCGGACCTGGCCCCCGGCCTGGCCGACGTCGACTTCGCCGTCGCCTCGCTCTTCGGGGAGCTGCGCGAGCGCGGCGTCGAGCTGGACCGCTCCGAGGCCACCATCGAGGCGCGCGTCGCCGACCCGCTGCTCGCCGGACACCTGAGCATCGAGACGGGCGCGCCCGTGCTGCTGCTCGACCAGACCATCTACACCCGCGACCAGCGCCCCGCGCTGCTGTCGACGGTCGAGTACAGCGGCGAGCGGTACCGGCTGCGCACGACGCTGCCCACACACTGACACGCGCGGCGCCCGCCCCGGCCCGCCGATGGACCCGGCGGCCGGGGGCTTCCGCCTCTGGCCGGGCGCCCTCCACACCGACGTCCGGAACACCGCGCTCCGGAGGCGGGGCGCCGGGCGCCCGATACTCGGGTGACCGCGCCCCCGCGCCTCGCTAGGGTCGGTTCGTCCGGATCATGCGTCCGAATCACGCCCGCGGACGCCCGGACGGGAGCGACCGCCGGCCGCGGACCACGGGGAGGAACCTCCATGACCACGCTCGCGCTGCCCCTGGCGACCGACCGCCTCACGCTGCGGCTCTTCACCACCGACGACGCCGATGACCTGTACGCGTACCAGTCCCTGCCCGACGTGGCCCGCTACCTGTACCGCCCGCCGCTCGACCGCGAGGAGTGCGCGCGGACCCTGGAGCGGCGCGCGGCCGGGGTGGCGTGGACGGAGAACGGCGACAGCCTGGCGCTCGCCGTGTGCCGGACCGGGGAGCCCGGGGTCCTCGGCGAGGTCTCGCTCAAGCTCGCGGACGCCCGGGCCCGGCAGGTGGAGGCCGGCTGGACGTTCCACCCGGACGCGGGCGGGCGCGGGTACGCCACCGAGGCGGCACGGGCCGTCGTCTCGCTGGCCTTCGACGCGCTCGGCGCGCACCGCGTGTTCGCCCGGCTCGACGTGCTCAACACGGGCTCCGTCGGGGTGTGCGAGCGCCTGGGCATGCGCCGCGAGGCACATCTGGTCGAGAACGACCTGGACGGGGAGCGCTGGGGCAGCGAGTACGTGTACGCGACGCTCGCCCACGAGTGGAAGCGCTGAACCCAACTCCCCTGCCTGGCAAAGGAGTTGCCGCGCCCGCGATGAACGGGAGCGGTCGTGGGCGCCGTGCCCTACGCTGAGCCGGTGGACCTCACCAGCGCGGCCCGGATCCCGCTCGGCGCCCGTCAGGACGGACCGCACGCCGAGGCGGCGCGGATGCGCGCGGCGGGGCCGGTCGTCGCCGTGGAACTGCCCGGCGGCGTCCCCGCCTGGCTCGTCACCCGCCACGACGTGGGGATGCGGGTCCTGTCCGACCCGGGGTTCGTCAAGTCACCGCTCGCCTGGGGCGCCTGGCGGCGCGGCGAGGTACCCGCCGACTGGCCGCTGCTGCCGTTCCTCACCGTCGCCAACATGACCACGGCCACCGGGGCCGACCACCGCAGGCTGCGCCGCCCGGTGGCCCGCGCCCTCACCCCCGCGCGCGTCGAGGCCCTCGCCCCGCACGTGGACCGCATCGCCCATGAACTCCTGGACGAGGTGGCCGCGTCGGGGCCGGACGAGTCGTTCGACCTGCGCGCCCGCTTCGCCCACCCGCTGCCGGTGCGGATCGTCTGCGAACTGCTCGGCGTGCCAGGCGAACAGGTGCCCCTCCTGGGCGAGTTGTGCGACCAGCTCTTCGGCGCACCGGCCGCCCCCGACGAAGCACCCCGGGTCCACCGGGCGCTGCGGGACGCGCTGGCGCGACTCGCCGACCACAAGCGCCGCTTCCCCGCCGACGACCTGACCACCGCGCTGGTAACCCTGCACGACGAGAACGGGGACGAGTACGGAGACGGGCCCGGGGACGGGGACGACCCTGCGACGGGCCGTCTGACGGAGAGTGAACTCGTCGACACCCTGCTGCTGTTGATCGTGGCCGGGCACGAGACCACCGTCAATCTGCTGGGCAACGCAGTCCGGGCGCTCCTGGCCCACCCCGAGCAGCTCGCCCTGCTGCGCACGGGCGGCGCGCCGTGGTCGAGCGCCGTCGAGGAGACCCTGCGCTGGGACCCGCCGGTCGCCAACTTCCCCTTCCGATACGCCGTGTACGACGTGGAGCTGGCAGGGACACTGGTGCGCGAGGGCGACCCGCTGGTCCTGTCGTACATCTCCTTCGGACGCGATCCCGAGATCTACGGAGAAGGCGCGGACCGCTTCGACGTCCGCCGCCCCGTCACCCGTCAACTCGCCTTCGGCCACGGCCTGCACTACTGCGTGGGCGCGACGCTGGCCCGCCTGGAGGGGCAGGTCGCGCTGCGGGCCCTGTTCACCCGCTTCCCGCGCCTGGCGCCGGACCCCGCGGCCCCGGCGCCCGCACCGCCGCCGTCCCTGGTCTTCAACCCGCCGGGCGAGATCCCGGTGGTACGAGGATAGGACGCGCCAGGCCCCTACGGCCTTACGGCTTGCGCGCCACGCCCGCGTACAGCGGGATGGGCAGGTCCTCGGCGAAGACGTGCTCGTCGCCCAGCTCGGCGTGCCACTCGGGCAGCGTCACCAGGCCGGGCGCGACCAGTTCGAGACCGTCGAAGAAGCGGGTGACCTCGGCCTTCGTGCGCGGCGCCAGGGTGACTCCCCCGGCCTTGTACATCTCCACGCCGCGCTGCGTGGAGACCGGGTCGAAGTCGCCGGTGAGCTGGGAGAGGACCAGGTGGCTGCCGGAGGGCAGGGCGTCGACGAGCCGGGCGACGAGTTCGTACGCGCCGTCCTCGTCGCCCACGAAGTGCAGCAGCGCGACCAGCGACAGGGCGATGGGGCGGTCGAAGTCCAGGACGGAGGCGGCCTGTTCGACGATCCGCTCCGGCTCGCGCACATCGGCCTGCACGTAGTGCGTGGCACCCTCGGGGGTGCTGCGCAGCAGGGCCTCGGCGTGGGTGAGGACGATCGGGTCGTTGTCGGTGTAGACGACGCGGGCGTCCGGCGCGACGGACTGGGCGATCTGGTGCAGGTTGGGCTCGGTGGGGATGCCGGTGCCGATGTCGAGGAACTGGCGGACGCCGGCCGTCCCGGCCAGCCAGCGGGTGACCCGGTGCATGAACGCGCGGTTGCTCCGCGCGACCTGCTGGGCGCGCCCGTCCAACGACAGGATCTGGCGGCCGAGTTCCTCGTCGACGGGGTAGTTGTCCTTGCCGCCCAGGTACCAGTCGTACACGCGCGCGGGGTGCGGCTTGCTCGTGTCGATCCGCGAGCTGCGCGGCCCGGTCCCGGTCATGCGTACATCCCCTTCGGCTGGTGTGCGCCGCGCGCCCTGATCGCCGCGGGCCCCGGGTGATCCTCGCCCACGCCGGGTGCCGGAGGCAAGCAAGGGGCCCGGGGAAGGACGACGGACCCGGGGAAGCGCGAGGGACCCTGGAGGACGCGGGACCCGTGGAAGGACGCGGGGCCGAGGAAGTGCGGGCCCGTGGAAGGTCGCGGCCCGAGGAAGTGCGGGCCCGGGGCGCCGCGGTCAGTGGAAGGCGCGGCGGTAGGCCCGGGGGCTGACCCCGGTGACCCGCTTGAAGCGGTCGCGGAAGGCGGTGGGCGAGCCGAACCCGGCCTGGGCGGCGATGCGTTCCACGGAGTGCTCGGTGGTCTCCAGGAGGTACTGGGCCCTGCGCACCCTGGCCCGGTGCAGCCACTGCAGCGGCGTGGTGCCGGTCTGCTCGCGAAAGCGCCGCAGCAGGGTGCGCGGGCTGGTACCGGCGCGGGCGGCGATCTCGTCGAGGGTGAGGTCGCGGCCCGCGTTGTCCTCCATCCAGCGCAGGACCGGCTCCAGGGCGGAGCCCTGCGGGCTCGGCGGCTGGTCGTGCACGATGAACTGCGCCTGCCCGCCCTCGCGTTCGAGCGGCATCACGGAGAGCCGGGCGGCGTGCGCCGCGACGGCGGAGCCGTGGTCGCGGCGGATCATGTGCAGGCACAGGTCGAGCCCGGCGGCCGCCCCGGCGGAGGTCAGGACCTGCCCGTTGTCGACGTAGAGGACGTCCGCGTCCACCTCGACGGCCGGGTAGCGCTCGGCGAGGTGGGGCGCGGCCAGCCAGTGGGTGGTGGCCCGCAGCCCGTCGAGGAGGCCGGCCGCGGCCAGGGTGAACGTGCCGACGCAGATGGACGCGATCCGGGTCCCGGCCGCGGCGGCCGACCGCAGGGCGTCCAGCACCTCGGGCGCGGGCGGCGACTGCTCGTCGGAGGCCGTGCCGGGCACCACGATGGTGTCGGCGTCGGCGAGCGCGTCGAGCCCGTGGGGCGCCTCGATGGTGAAGGCCCCGGCGGACACCCGGCGCCCGGCCGCGCAGACGCGCACCCGGTAGGCGGCCCGCCCGTCGGGCAGCACGCACATCCCGAAGGCCTGGAGCGGGGTGGACAGGTCGAACGGGATCACGTCGTCCAGGGCGAGGATCGCGACGGTGTGCATGGCGCCAATGTAGTGGGGCGCGGGGCGGCGTGCGAGGCGGTACGGAACCCGTCCTGGCAGGTGGGAGCGGTGAAAGGCGCGCCCCTGGCGGCTGGCGGTAATCCGTTGAAGTACGTCACTATCGCCACTGGTCCCGGGCGCGCACCCCGCTTACGGTCGGTGACCATGACCAAGCTCCTGCTCTCGATCCACGTCCTGGCCGCCATCCTCACGGTCGGCCCGGTCGCCGTGGCGGCCAGCATGTTCCCGCCCGCCCTGCGCCGCGCCCGCGCCGAAGGGGGCGTGGGTCCGGCGACGGAGGGCGGGGGCCTGACGGCGGAGGGCCTGGCGGCCGGAAGCGGCGACGCGCGGTCGACGCTGCTGGTGCTGCACCGCGTCTGCCGGGTCTACGCGGTCGTCGGCGTGGCGGTCCCGGTGTTCGGGTTCGCGACCGGCCTGCACATGGGGGTGCTCGGCGACGCGTGGCTGATCGCGTCGATCGTGCTGACGCTGCTGGCCGCGGTGGTCCTGGGCGCGCTGGTGCTGCCGCGCCAGGAGCTGGCGGTGGCGGATCCGGGGGCCGCGGCGGCCGAACGGCTGGCGCCGCGGCTCGCGATGTTCACGGGGGTGTTCAACCTGCTGTGGGCGGCGGTGACGGTGCTGATGATCGTACGACCGGGGTCGACGACGGGCGCCTGAACCGCCCCGCTCCCGGGCCTCGGGGCTGGTGGCGCAGGGGTGACGGACCGACCGGGTGTCAGGGCGGCATCAGGGCAAGCAGCGCCGGCCCCCGACATCAGGGCCGGTAGCGCAGGGGGTGCTCCTCCGGCACCTCGACGACGGCGATGCGGATGCCGTCCGGGTCCTCGATCCACATCTCGACCAGCCCCCACGGCTCCTGCCGGGGCTCCCGCAGGACGGTGACGCCCCGGGCGGTGAACTCCTCGTGCGCGGCGCGCACGTCGGCGACCTGGAGCCAGAGCTGGGTGACGGCGGACGCGGAGCCGTCGGAGCGCCCGGCGACCTCCAGGAACCCGCCGCCGAGGAAGTAGACGGTGCCGCGCTCGGGCCCGGTGCCGAACTCCCGGTAGACGGCGAGCCCGAGGGCGTCGCCGTAGAAGGCGCGGGAGCGCTCGGGGTCACGGGGCCGGATCAGGACGCGGCTGCTGAGTACGTGGACCATGCCCCGGAGCGTACGGCGTGCCCGGCCGGGGCGTACGGCGTGTCACGACCGTTGACCGATTGGTCCAGACCTTCTACGTTGCGCATCGTCGGCCCACGCGGCACGCCCGGCGCGTCGGCGGCACTGGTTCTGCGCGGCCCTGTTCCATCCCCCGGCCCCCACAGGGAGAACCAATGAACGAGCGCACGGGAAGACCCACCGGAAGACCCACCAGAAGGCCCGCTGGAAGACCCACCGGAAAGCTCGCCTCAAGAATCACCTCGAGACTCACCTCAATACCCACTGCAAGACTCGCTGGAAGCCCCACCGGCAAGAGCTCCGACCGCACCACCACACCCCCACGGCGACGCCCCCACCTCCTCGCCCTGCTCGCGGCCCTGCTCCTGCCCCTGGCCGCGCTCACGGCCCTCGCCCCCACCCCGGCCCAGGCCGCGCCCAACGCCCTGACGGCCGCGTTCTCCACGCAGGACAACGGCTCCTGGTGGAAGGGGACGTACGTCGTACGCAACACCACCTCCGCCGCCGTCACCGGCTGGACCCTGGAGTTCGACCTGCCCGCCGGGGTCACCGTCAGCGGGCACTACAACGGCGACGCGACCGTCAACGGCCGCCACGTCACCGTGAAGAACGCCTACTACAACGCCACCGTCCCGGCGGGCGGCACCACCGAGCCCTACAGCTACTGGTTCGTCGCCTCCGGCCCGCTGGGCACCCCCACCGGCTGCACCGTCAACGGCGACAAGTGCGACGGCACCCCCGACGTGCCGCCCTCGGCGCCCGGGAAGCCGGCCGCCACCGCCGTCACCGCCCGCACGGTGTCGCTGACCTGGACCGCCGCGAGCCCGGGCGACCACCCGGTCGCCTCCTACGACGTGCTCAACGGGAGCGGCGCCGTGGTCGCCGGCAGCACGACCACCTCGGCCACCGTGACGGGCCTGACCCCCGCGACCGCGTACAGCTTCTCCGTACGCGCCAAGGACACCCGCGGCACCACCGGCCCGGCCGGGCCCGCGCTCGCCGTGACCACCGTCGACCCGGCGGGCGACCCCGTCCCGCCGACCGCGCCCGCCGACCTGCGCTCCACGGCGAAGAGTTCCACGAGCGTGAGCCTGGCCTGGGGCGCCGCCACCGACAACCAGGGCGTGGTCGCCTACGACGTGTACCGCGACGGCGCGCTCGCCAGGACCGTCCCGGCGAGCGCGACGACCGCCGTCGTCGACGGCCTGTCCCCCGCCACCACGTACGCGTTCACCGTCAGGGCCAGGGACGCCGCCGACAACACCTCGCCCGCCTCCAACTCCCTCTCCGTCACCACCGACGACCTGGTCGGCGCCGGGAAGTACCTCAAGGCCGGCTACTTCGCGCAGTGGGGCATCTACGGCCGCCAGTACTTCATCAAGAACCTCGACACCTCGGGCGCCGCCGCCAAGCTCGACGTCGTCAACTACGCCTTCGAGAACATCGACCCGAAGAACCTCACCTGCCAGGCAGGGGTCACCAAGGGCGTCAGCGGCAACCCGCAGGACCCCGACGAGGGCACCGGCGCGGGCGACGCGGACGCCGACTACGCGCGGCCCTTCTCGGCCGCCCAGTCCGTCGACGGGGTCGCCGACGACGGCTGGGGCAAGCTGCGCGGCAACTTCAACCAGATCAAGAAGCTCAAGGCCAAGTACCCCAAACTGAAGTTCGTCGTGTCCATCGGCGGCTGGACGTACTCCAAGTTCTTCTCCGACGCCGCCGCCACCGACGCCTCCCGCAAGAAGTTCGTCTCCTCCTGCATCGACGTGTGGATCAAGGGCAACCTGCCCGCCTACAACGGCGCGGGCGGCCCCGGCACCGGCGCGGGCGTCTTCGACGGCATCGACATCGACTGGGAGTGGCCGGGCGCCGAGGGCCACCCCGGCAACCACTACGCCACGGCCGACAAGGCCAACCTCACCGCCCTGCTCGCCGAGTTCCGCAAACAGCTCGACGAACTGGGCGGACCGCACCGCCTGCTGACCGCCTTCACCCCCGCCGACCCCGCGAAGATCGCCGCGGGCTGGGACCTCACGAAGATCTTCTCCTCGCTGGACTACGCGATGGTGCAGGGGTACGACTTCCACGGCGCGGGCAGCGACAACTCCTGGGAGCCCAAGCGCACCGGCCACGGCTCCAGCCTCTACACCGACGCCCAGGACCCGTACTCCTTCCACTTCAGCATCGACGCGGCCGTCCGGGCCTACCTCGACGCGGGCGTCAACCCGCGCAAGATCACGGTGGGCTTCCCCTTCTACGGGCGCGGCTGGAAGAGCGTCGCCGACGGTGGCGCGCACGGCGAGTGGCAGGACGCCGACGGCGCCGCCCCCGGCCAGTTCCCCGAGGAGGCCGGCACCCGCGGCTACGCCAACCTCCTGGCGAACGTGCCCGGCATGACCGTCTACCACGACGAGCAGTCCGTCTCCACCTACGGCTACACCGGCGCCGGCGGCCAGTGGTGGACGTTCGACGACCCGTGGTCGATCGGGAAGAAGACCCCGTACGTCAAGAACCGCAACCTGCTGGGCGCGTTCGTCTGGGAGATGTCCGGCGACACCCCGGGCGGCACCCTGATGGGAGCACTCGACTCCGGCCTGAAGTAACCGACACCCCCACGGGCACGCCAAGGGGCGCGGGGCCGCCGGCCGGAACCACCGGCGACCCCGCGCCCCGTCCGTACGCCTTACTCGTACGCGCTACTTGGACACCCCGCCCGCTCCCTACTCGATCCCCCACCAGGCCGCCGCGCCCAGCAGCGTCAGCGCCAGGCAGGTCCCGAGGTTGATCCACTTGTAGGCGAGGAAGACGGCCGCGAACTCGCGGATGGTCGCGCTGGGCCAGAAGTACGCGGCCGTCGGCGCGCCCACCACCTGCCCGTCCACGCCCGCCCGGCGCGACATCAACGCCGCCCGGAAGGCGTGGTAGTTGTTCGTGACCACCACGCACGCCGCCCCGGGCCGCTCCCGCTCCATGATGTCCCGGCTGAACGCCAGGTTCTCCTCCGTCGTACGGGACCGGTCCTCGCGCAGCACCCGGTCGGCCGGGAAGCCGCGCGCCGTCAGGTAGTCCGCCATCGCGTGCGACTCCGGGAGCAGTTCGTCCGGCCCCTGCCCGCCCGAGGTGATCAGCACCGGTTCGTTGCCGCGCACCGCGAGCTTCTCGAACACCTGGCGCCCCCGGTCCAGCCTGCTGGCGAGCAGCGGCGGCACCTTCGAGCCCCCGGACAGGCCGGAGCCGAGCACCACCACGAAGTCCGCGTCGCGCCGGATGCGGAGCCTGCCGTACAGGAACGCGTACCCGACGAAGCAGAGGAAGAGGAACGACACGTACCCGACGACCAGGAGCGTGGTGCCCGCCACGATCGTCAGGGCCCGCGAGTGCACGCTCAGCGCGGCCACCAGCAGCGCCACCACCCCGAAGATGCCAAGACCGGCGAGGCCCGACAGCAGGTTGGCGGGCCGGCGGCCCTCCTTGCGGACCATCTTCACGCCGTTGGCCACCAGGAAGCCGGCGAGCACCAGCACGCCGAGCGCGAGCAGAACGAGCACCGCCACGACCACCCAGGTGCCCAGGCCGAAGGGCGTGTGGGCGACCACGTCACCGACCGCGGCCAGGGCCACGAAGACGGCGGCGAGGCCCAGGTACACGGCGTTGCTGAAACGGCGGCGGTCCCGAAGTGCCCCGATGGCGAAGAGCACCAGGAAGAAGGCCGCGAGGGCGTAGGCGAGCATGACCGCATCGTAGGCAGGGGCGGAGGACGTCATGGCACGCGCCGGTCGCGGGGGAAGGGCGGGACGACCGTGCCCGTTCCGGCGGTACGGCTCAGACCGCACCGCCGTCGGTCACCACGGGGGCGCTGTCCGGGGCGCTGTCCGAGGCAGGGGCGGGAGCCACCGCCGTCGCAGGAGTGGTGTCCGTCGCAGGGGCGGTTGTCGCCGTCGCAGGGGCGGTTGCCACCGCCTCGAACGTCACGTCCGCCGCCCGCGCCACGACCTCCGCCCGGTCGCCCAGCGCCCATTCGGCGACCCGCGACACCGTGCGGGCCGGGACGAGCGGCGCGATCCCCTCGGCGGCGGGCACGTCGTACGTCCCGTGCGCGTCGTGCGGCACGACCACCCGGTAGTCCAGGCGCAACGCGGTGCGGGCCGTCGCCGACACGCACATCTCCGACATCACGCCGCACACCGCGAGGGCGCCCACCCCGGCGTCGTCGAGCAGGGAGCGCAGCCGGGTGCCCGCGAAGCCGTCGTCCTCCTCCTTGCGCACCACGTGCTCGCGCGCCCCCTCGCGCACCGGAAGGTGCAGCTCCCAGCCGGGCGTACCCGTCTCGTCGTCGGCGCCCTCGGGCCCGTCGTTCTGCAGGTGCACGACGAACGCTCCTGCGGCACGCGCGCGTTGGAGCAGGTCGCGCGCGTGCGCCACGAGCTCCTCGGCGTGCGGCACGGCGCCCTCGCCGTGGACGAAGGCGGACTGGAGGTCGACGAGGAGGAGGGCCTGGACGGGTGCGGCGGGCGCGGTGCTTGAGGTCACGCGGGCATCATGCCGAACGGATCGCACGGTGATCAATTCATTAGCGCCGGGCACCGGGGGGCGACCATCGGCCACCAACAGCCCGGATGGGCGGCCGACTTGTCACCCCGACCCCGCGGCCCACGCCTCAGACCGTGCCGTGCCTCAGACCGCCCTGGCCCCAGACCGCCCTGGCCTCAGACCGTGCCGAAGAGGTTGGCGAGCCCCCGCTCCACGTCCGGTCCGAGGTCCTCTCCGCCGGAGGGCACGGCGGTGTACGAGCGGCGCAGGAAGCGGCGGAGCCGGGAGCTGTCGAACTGGATGACGGCGACGCCCTGCGGGGAGTGCAGCTCCAGGACGGTCTGCGCGCGGCCGCACGGCCACAGGTGCACGTCACCGTCCCCGACGGAAGCGCGCAGCCCGGCGTCGAGCAGTTCGCGGGAGAAGGACCAGGTGACGGGGCGGCCGTCGAGGGAGACCTCGGCGGGGAAGACGAACGTGACGGCCAGCGGGTCGCCGGTGTCGTAGCGGAGCACGGCGATGATCTCCGTCGCCCACTCCTCGGCCGTGACGAGGCGGGCTCTGATCTGCTGTTCGACGGTGAGGGACGTGATGGACACGGTCGGCTCCTCTGCTCGCGCTTGCGCCTACACCCGTATGACCCGGAGGGAGACGTCCCCATTACGGCGTTTCGCGAGGGATCGGTGTGACCTGTGTCACCATCGCGCCACAGGTCGGACATTCTCTACCTAGGCTGCGTAAATCGCCCGGCCCGCCGCAGTGGCCGCCGATCGCACCCCGGCTCGCCCGCGACCGGTGGGTCCCCCGCGACGCACCGCCGCGCACGGGCCCGAACCCTGGGACGGGAGAGTTCTCCATGCCCGACGGCCCCGCCGCCGCACCTGCCTCCGCCAGCGCCTACGCGCGCGTGTACGAGGAACACCACCCCCGGCTCGTCGCGTACGCGCGCTCCCTCACCGGCGACCCCTGGCTCGCCGAGGACCTGGCCGCCGAGGCCCACTTCCGCGTCTGGCGCCGCCTCTCCGCCGGGCACGCCGTCGACGACGTACCCGCCTATCTGACGACCACCGTCCGCAACCTCGCCACCACCGTGGGCACCACCAACCGCGAGACGCCCCGCGAGCCCACGGCCACCTGGCCGGACGCGCCGCCCGTCCACGCGGGGACGGGCAGCGACACCGACCCCGGCGGCCGGATCGCCTCGGTCGACCTCCTCGCGCGCGTCCTGGGCCAGCTGCCCGAGCGCTGGGTGAAGGCGCTGTGGCTGGCCGAGGCCGAGGACCGGCCGCTGGAGGAAGTGGGCCGGGGCATAGGCACCGGCCGGGGCGCCACGGCGGTGCTGCTGCACCGCGCCCGCGAGGGGATGCGCCAGGCGTTCCTGCGCGCCCACCCGGGGCAGCCGGAGGACCCGGCGTGCGCCGCGCACTGGGACCGGATGCCCGCGCACGTACGGGGAGAGGACTCGGCCCGGCAGTCCCGTTCGCTGCTCGGCCACCTCGACGACTGCGCGGACTGCCGGGCCCGCCTGGCCCTGCTCACCCGCGCCAACCACCGCCTGCCCGCCCTCACGGGCCCGGCGCTGCTGGTCCTGGCCCTGGGCGGCACGGCGAAGTACCTGACGGCGGTGGCGGGCGGCGCGGGCGCGGCGGCCACGGGCGCGACCGGGCACGGGGGCGGGGCGGTGCGCCACCTGCTCACCGGCGCCGCGAAGGCCCCGGCGGTCCTGGCGGGCACGGTGGCGACCTCGGTCACGGCGGCCGCGGTGGCGGCGGGCCTGGTCCTGGCGGGCGGCGGGGGTGGCGCCGGTGGGGGTGACGGCGGTGGCGGCCGAGTCGGCGGTACGGCAACGCCGCCGGCCACCTCACAGAGCGCGCCCGCCGTGCGCGCGGAGGAAGCGGAGGGGACGGGCGACGGGACGGGGACTGGGGCGGGCCCGGCGTCGGCGGGGACTTCCGGAGACGTACGGGAATCGGCACCGGCGCCCGTACGGGATGCGACTCAGGAGCAGGCAGAGGCCGTAGGAGCACCCGTACGGGAAGCGCCGCAGGAGGCGCCCGCGGGGCAACCGACTCCGCCGGAGCGAGTGGATCTGCCGAAGCCACGGGACCCGTCGGAGGAACCGAGGTCCGAAGCCACGCCCGCCCCCGACCCGAGCCCGGAGACGACAAGCCCCACCCCGGTCGAACCGTCGAAGCCGACGGAACCGGTGAAGCCGGAGAGGCCGGAGAGGCCTGCGGACCAGGTCGACCCTTCTCCGGCAACTCCCCCGCCCACCGAACCGACCGAACCGACCGCCCCCACCACACCGGTCACCCCGGTGACCCCAGTGACCCCACTCGAACCCCCAACCCCGGACCCGGACCCCACCCCGGATCCAGTCCCCACCCCCGACCCGGACCCTGCACCCCCCACCACAGCCCCCGACCCGGATCCTGACCCTGACCCCGACCCCGACCCAGGCCCCCAACCCCCCACCTGCCGGCCCTGGTTCGGCCCGATCTACATCTGCGGCTGAGGGCGCTACTGCTCCCGGCCGACGCCCGCGAGGGTCTCCCAGAACATCGACTCGTACGTACCGAGGAGGCTTTGGTAACGCGGGGCCGCCTCCGTGACCCGCCCCCGCGCCACCCCGGCCTCCAGCGCCGAACGCGTCAGCCGCTCCAGTTCCGGTGCGGGCCGCCCGAAGAAGTCGAAGAAGGCGACGTACTCCACGCCGCCCGAGGAACGCCGGGCGAGGTGCCGGAAGGAGGTGCGGTCGGCGGGGATGACGTGGCGCTGTTCCATGGCGAGGGCGGCGAGCGCGGCGAGCGGCGCGCGTCCCTCGGCGATCGCGGTCACGAGGGGGTTCGTCATCCGACCGAGCCTAGCGAGGGCGGCCGGGCGGCGTGGAGAACACGGAGCCCCGACTGGACGGGGGATTCCAGCCGGGGCCGTTCGTGAGGGCCGGGGGATCGTCACCGACGGCCACATATGTATGAACGGTAAACCATTCGCCAGCGTTCCCTCACATCCGGAAGAACCGGTGTGAGTCACCTCACCCACCGCGCCGGATCCGGTCGGCTGCGGCCTCTCAGGGCTTGTAGACCTTGCCGGGCTCGGCCTTTCCGGGGGCGAGCAGCTGGGGCACGGTCACGAAGGTGAAGCCGCGCGCCTTGAGCTCGGCGATGATCCCGGGGACGGCGGGGACGGTGCCGTCGTAGATGTCGTGGAGCAGGATGATGCCGTCCGGCTTCGCCTGGTCCAGGACGCGCTTCTTGATGAGCGCGGAGTCGGTGGTGGAGTAGTCCTTCGCCGTGACGCTCCACAGGACCTGGGCGAGGCCGAGCTCACGGCTGACCTCGGAGACCGTGTCGTTGGTACGCCCCTGGGGCGGACGCATCAGCGTCGGGCGACGGCCGGTGAGCTTCTCGACCGCGTCCTGGGTGCGGGACAGCTCGGTGCGTATCTCGTCGCGGTCCAGGTCGGTGAGTATCCCGTGGGTCCAGGTGTGGTTGGCAAGTTCGTGCCCTTCGGCGGCGATGCGGCGGACCACCTGCGGGTAGCGCACAACGTGGTTCTTGCCGAGGAGGAAGAACGTCGCCGGCACCTTCTCCTTCTTGAGGGTGTCCAGCAGCTGCGGGGTGTCCTTTCCCGGCCCCGCGTCGAAGGTCAGCGCGATGCACTTGGCCTTGCGGCAGTCGACGGGGCCGACGTCCGCGTTCTTGGCCTGCGTGGTCGCCGCGGCACGCGCGTCCTCGGGGCTGACGCGGTCGCTGGAGCAGCCGCTCAGCGCGACACCGAGGGTGAGCGCCGCCACGACGGAGAGGACCGGCATCCGGCGACGCGCACGCCCACCGGGGAGGACCTTCGGGGCATGGCGGAGCTTCCAGGGCATGGGTGATTCCTGACTTTCGGGGGGCAGCACTTTCTATACACAGGCACTCTACATGCGGTGTATACATGCAGTGCATACACCCGGTGCATACACCGCGTGCAGAGCTCCCGAAAGCGAACCGCCCGAGCCGAAGCCCGGGCGGAACAAGGGCCAGAACCCTCGCTGACCTGCGACTCCCTACCTACCCGGGGTCGCGCCCACTCGCAGCCATCAGGCCTCGTCGAAGACGAGGTCCTCGGGCGGCCGGGTCAGACGTACGGTCTGCTCCTCCACCTCGACGAGCGTGTCCAGATGGGTGACCTGCCCCCGGGACACCACGAGCACCCGGTCGGGACGCTGGGCCAGGAACGCCCGGAAGCCGGCCAGCGACGGATCCCCCGCCCCCAGCGCCAGGTAGTCGGCGAGGCGCCGGAACAGCTTCGGCAGCAGCACCATGCCCTCGGTCAGCGAAGCCAGGCCGTCGATCTTCGCGCCGGACGTCGTCGTGTCCACCGGCCACAGCCCGAACCCGGTCGCCCGCGCCTCCTCGACCGCCGTCGTCAAGGTGTCCCGCAGGTCGTAGTAGAGCTTGGTGTAGTACGTGGGGTAGGCGAGGCCCGCCGCCAGCTGGTGGTGGTTGGCGGTCTGCCGCAGCAGGTCGGACCCGACCCGCACCTGCGTACCGCTGGCCCCGGGCGCCCCGCCCCGCCCGACGATGGCGACGCAACGGCCGTGGACGTCGGCGCCGCGGGTCAGGATGAAACCGGGCGCGGCGGACGGCTCGGAGGCGGTGATGGTCCCGTTCCTGTCGCGCTCGAGGCGCGAGAAGCCGAGCCAGTCCAGGAGTTCGGCGGCAGCGGCGTCGGCGAACGGCGGAGGCTGGTGCAGCTCCGCGCCGTGCGGCGGCCGGTAGTGGGTCTCCAGCGTGTCGATGCCGTCGAGCCGCAGCTGCGCGCCCCCCGTACTGTTGCGCCGCACCCGGTGCGGCCCCGGGACCAGGTCCCACTCGGCCGGAACGAGGGGCTGGAACCGTACGGAGTCACCGTCCGGGCGGGCACCCACGACCCGGTACACGCCCTCGATCAGCAGCATCGGCATGGCGGCCCTCCAGCGGGGCCCGGTCGGACGGTCCCCGGACGGGGAACACGGCGTCAGACGTCCGCGGCACCGCGCCCCTTAGCATCGTGCGCTCACCGGCGTCTGAACAGCCCCACGACGAGAAGCCGTTGCGGAGGCACCCGATCGGCACGAACCTGACGGAACCTGATCCAGTCTAACGAAGAACGACCGTACGAGCACGGGGAGGCTCCGGCGCGTGCGGCTCGGCGGAAGGTGCGGGAGGGTTCGGGGGCCGTGGTGTGACGCGTGCCCACCGCGGTGGGCGGGGCGCCACGGTGCTCTAGTCGGTTGACGCGTCCTCGCCGTCCGCGCCCGTGGGGGTGTGGGCGGCGAGGACCGTGTCGATCGTGTCGGCTTCGGTGGCGGCCTTGTCGGGGCGGTGGCGTACGACGCGCGCGAAGCGGAGCGTGACGCCGGCGGGGTAGCGGGGTGAGCGCTGGAGCCCGTCGTAGGCGATCTCGACCACGAGTTCGGGACGGACCCGGACAGTGAACCCGTCCTCCTCGACGGCCAGTTCGCGCAGGTGGTCGGTCTGCCAGCGGAGCATCTCGTCGGTGAGGCCCTTGAAGGTCTTGCCGAGCATCACGTACGTGCCGTCGTCGGCGCGCGCCGCGAGGTGGAGGTTGGAAAGGAGGCCGGTGCGCCGGCCGTGGCCCCATTCGGCGGCGGTGATGACCAGGTCGAGTGTGTGGACGGGCTTGACCTTGAGCCAGGAGCGGCCTCGGCGTCCTGCGGTGTAGGCGGCGTCGAGGGCTTTGACGAGTACGCCTTCGTGGCCGCGGGCGAGGGTGTCGGTGAAGAACGCTTCGGCTGCGGCGAGTTGGTCGGTGGAGGCGGGGTCGTCGATGACGGTGCGGCGCACGCGCTGGGCTTCGGGGACGATGCGGGCGAGCGCGGCGTGGCGTTGGTCGGTGGGGTGGTCGAGGAGTACGTCTCCGTCGGCGGCGAGGACGTCGAAGTAGACGGGTGAGAGGGGGAGGGTGGCGCGAGCGGTTTCGATGTCGAGGCGGGAGCCGACCCGGGAGGCGATGTCCTGGAAGGGGACGGGCCTTCCGGTGGGGTCGAGGGCGATGACTTCCCCGTCGAGGATGAGCTGGTCCCCTGCCAGTTGGCGTGCGAGGGCGGTGACTTCGGGGAGGCGGTCGGTGATGTCGTCGAGCGAGCGGGTGTAGACGCGTACGTCATCGCCGTCGCGGTGCACCTGGATGCGGATGCCGTCGAGCTTCTCTTCGACGCAGCAGGCGGTGGCGAGGGTGGCCGCGGCCTCGGTGACGCTCTTGGCCGTGTGGGCGAGCATCGGCTGTACGGGGTGGCCGACGCGCATCCGGAAGCCGGTGAGTGCGCTGGGGCCTTCGGCGAGGAGGGCTTGGGCTACTTCCGGGAGGGAGCCGTGGAGCATGACGGCGCGTCGGACGTCGGTGGCGGGGGTCTTGGTCGCCCGGGCGACGCCTTCGAGTGCGACGGCGTCGAGGGCGCCCTGACGGACTTCGCCGGTGAGGAGCCGGATGAGGAACTGTTGTTCTTCGGCGGTGGCGGCGGCCATGAGCGTGTGGACGAGCCGCTTGCGTTCGGCTTGGGCTCCGGTGCCGTTGACGGCGGCGAGTGCGGTGAGGGTGGCGTCGGTGTCGGCGATGGTGAGGGTGGGCTGGTCTGCTGGGGGTGGCGGGTTCTTGAGGGTGCTCCAGCCGATGCCGATGCGGCCTTGCGGGAGGCGGCCGGCGAGGTAGGCGATGGCGAGTGGGGCCTCGTCGGGTGCGGCCTCCGCGAAGAGTTCGGCGAGTGCGGTGATCTTGCCGGTGCGGGCAGGGGTGGTCGCGACGTGGCGCGAGACGTCGGCGAGGCGGGCCAGCAGCATGTGGCCATGGTGCCGGGTGCGGGTCGGTGGCGCATGCGGGGAACGGTGGTGGCGGGTCGGTTCGCGTGACGAGGCGTCCTTGGGCCGTGGCGTGATCGTTCGCGCGGCGGGGCGCCTGGTCGCTATGTGGCTGTTGCCGGGGTGAAGAGGCGGTCGAGGTGCTGGTTCATGAGCTCCAGGGCGCGTTCGGGTGTGTGGACGTCGAGGAGGGTGTACGCGGTGAGGCCGTCGGCGAGGCTGATGAGGAGCATGGCTTCCGCTTCGGGGTCGCGCGTGGTGTCGATGGCGTGGCGTTGTTGCGCGGTGCGGATCTGGTCGGCGAAGAAGGCCGCCAGACGGGGGATGCCTTCCTGAGCGTCGGTGCGCATGCGGGGGTCGTGGATGGCGCGGGCGAAGTAGGCGGCGGAGACGAGGGCGCCGGTGCGGCTCTTGTCGTCGATGGGGAGCATGCCGGTGAGGCAGGCGCGGAGGATGTCCTGCGGAGTGGGTGGGTGGCCGCCGGTGGCGGCGAGCTCTTCGATGCTGGTGCGGATGCGGGTGTCGGCGAGGGCGTTGATGTGCCTGAGGGCGAAGAGCAGCATGTCGTCCTTGGTACGGAAGTAGTGCTGCAGGCGCCCCAGGGAGATGTCGGCCTCGGCGGCGACGTCGCGGAGGCTGACGTCGTCGAGTCCCCGGGTCGACGCGATGCGCCAGAGGGCGTGGGCGATCTGCTGTCGGCGTTCTTCGTGGTCGACCTTTTTGGGCACCGCTGACCTCACTTTCTTTTGCAAGTCACTTGTACCGTTGTAACGTATCGCTATCCAATACAGTTGACTTGAAAAGCGGTGACCCTCACATGCCCCTGCCCACCGCCCCCCTTCCTCGGCTACGCGACCCCCGCCACCGCGTGGATCCACGTGCCCGTCGCTGGTGGTCCGCCCAAGCGTTCCTGACCGTCAGCGGCCCCCTGTTGCTGGCCGCCCTCGCCCTGCTCCTGTCCTCCGTCCTCTTCTTCCCCGGGGCCCTGCCGTGGCTGGCCCCACTGATCGCCCTCACACTCATCGCGCCCGCCCTGACCTACCAGCTCCTGATGCCGCGCCGCCGTTACGCCGTCCACGCCTGGGAACTGGGCCAGGACTCGGTCTACGCCTCCGGCGGCTGGTTCTGGCACAAGCGCCGCATCGCACCCCTCTCCCGGGTCCAGACCGTGGACACGGTGCGCGGCCCGGTGCAGCGCCGCTTCGGACTGGCCACCCTCACCGTCACCACCGCGTCCACCGCCGGCAACATCAAGATCTCGGGCCTGTCGGACGCCACCGCCGAGGCACTGTCCCGCCTGATCGGCGAGGCGGCTCAGACCGTCCCGGGAGACGCCGTATGAGCACTCCTTCCTCCTCGCGCGCCTCACGCCAGGGCGCGACGACCTCACCCTGGCGGCGTACCGCCGCCCGGACACTGCTGGTGCACTGCTCCTGGCTCCTTCCGCCACTCGCGTCGGTAGCGCTCACCGCCCTGGCCGGCAGCGGGCGGATCGGCACCCGAGCCTGGATCACCCTCGGCGGCATCGTCCTCGCGTTCGCCGCCATCGGGGCGATCGGCCTGGCCCGCTGGAACCGGACCACCTACCGGATCGCCGATGGCGCCCTGCACCTGCGCACCGGCGTGTTCAGCACCCGTCGGCGCACCCTGCCCCTGGAGCGCATACGCACCGTCGATCTGACCGCTCCCCTGCCGCACCGGCTGCTCGGCCTGACCGTGCTGCGAGCCGGCGCCGCCGAGTCCGCCGAGATCACCCTCAACGCCCTGCGGCTCCATGACGCCCAGCTGCTGCGCCAGCGGCTGCTGGCATGCGCCGGGCGGGCCCCGGGCCCTGCCCACGACGGCACGCTCGCGCGCATCGACTGGCGTTGGCTGCGGTACGCGCCCCTGACGTTCTGGGTCATCGGCGGCGTGGGAGTCGCCATGGGCACGGTGTACCGGATCCTCGACGGGCTCGGTATCGAACTGTGGCGGGCCGGCTTCGTCCGCGATGCCTTCGACCGGTTCGGGACAGCGGCGTTGTGGCTGACCGTCCCGGCGCTCCTGCTCACCGTACTGGCCGTGGGCGCTCTGGGCTCGCTGGCGTTGTACGTGGAGAACTGGTGGGGCCTGCGGACCGAGTGGCGCGACGCCCACACCCTCTCGGTACGGCGCGGGCTGCTCACCACCCGCTCGGTCACCATCGAACGTGCCCGACTGCGTGGCTCGGTGCTGCGGGAGCCGATGCTCCTGCGAGCGGGCGGCGGGGCCATGGTCCAGGCCGTCGCCGGCGGGCTGGGCGACGAGGAGGAGGCCCGCAGCCGTGGCGCTCTGCTTCCTCCCGCACCGCGCGGTGACGCCGTACGGGTCGCGGCGGGCGCGCTGCGCGGTGATCCCGCCCTGTTCGACGGGCCCGGACTGGCGCGTCACCCCCGCGCCGCACTGTGGCGCCGGGTACAGCGCGGGTTGTCGTGGGCCGTGCTGCCTCCTGTCGTGGCGCTGGTCGGTCTCGGCGTGACGCTGGCGCCGCTCCTCCTGGTGGTGGCCGCGGTCTACGCGCCCGTGGCGTCGCTCCTGGTGTGCGGGCTGGCGCATGACGCGTACCGCACACTGGGCCATGGGCTGCGCGCAGAGCATCTGGTGGTGCGTTCGGGCACGTTCAGCCGGGACACTCTCGTACTGCAGTGCTCCGCGGTGGCCGCCTGGTCGTTCACCACGTCCCCGTTCGCCCGGCGCAACGGGCTGGTGACGTTGACGGCGGCAGTCGCGGCGGGCGAGCACGCCTACCGCATCCCTGACATGGCGGCGGAGCAAGCGGTCGGGTTCGCGGCCGCGGCCGCTCCCGGGATCATCGACGAGTACGTGTACGCACCGCACCAGGCGGCCCGTTCCCTGGCGTAGGAACCGCGAGCACCAGCCCACGGCACGGCGCGCGGCAAGGGTCACGCCATGAGCCGCACCGGACAGGGCCAGTCGCAGGCTTCCCATCGTTCACTCAACTCCCCTACTGTTCGCTCGATTTGGGCTCCTGGCGGGCCCGCCCGACGAGGACAGGGGACCCATGAGGAAGCTTTCGCGTACCGCCGTGACGGCCATCGCGGCCGGACTGTTCGCCTTCGCCCAGGCCCCCGGAGCGGCCGTGGCCGCGGATCCCGGGGCGCTCGCCTACTCCTCGGCGACCTGGGTGGGTGTGCACAACGCCTACGAGAAGGCGAAGTTCCCGTACTTCGCCGACGCTCTGGACTCCGGCGCGGGCATGCTGGAACTGGACGTGTGGACCAATGTGTTCGGCCGCTCGTGGCGGGTCTCGCACAGCAACCCCCTGGGCAACGACAACAACTGTGTGAACGCGGCGAACGCGGGCGAGCTGCGCGCCAAGTCCCGCAACCAGGACCTGGGCGGGTGCCTCGCCGACATCAGGGCCTGGCACGACGCGAACCCCGGGCACCGCCCGATCCTCCTCAAGCTGGAACTCAAGGACGGCTTCCAGGCGAAGACCGGACGCGGGCCCGCCGCCCTCGACGCCCTGCTCAACACCCGTCTGGGCGACGCTCTGTTCCGGCCGGCCGACCTGGCGGGCAGTCACTCGGACCTGGACACCGCCGTGCGGTCCGCCGGCTGGCCCGCCCGCTCGGCACTGGCCGGGAAGTTCGTCGTCGAACTCATTCCGGGGACGGTCGAGGAGGGCAATCCGGTCGACACCCTGTGGACGGACCGCGAGTACGCCACGCATCTGCGGGACTCGGCGG
The DNA here is from genome assembly GCF_040296945.1 of Streptomyces sp. NPDC001941. NCBI lineage: Bacteria > Bacillati > Actinomycetota > Actinomycetes > Kitasatosporales > Streptomycetaceae > Streptomyces > Streptomyces sp. NPDC001941. The sequence goes on from NZ_JBEOYE010000034.1 coordinate 54,077, forward strand.
CCGCCGGACGACTGCGGGACACTGCGGCCTTCCCCGCCGTCCACAACGCCCAGGCCGGCGATCCGCGCACCCGCTACTCCGATGCGAGCATCCGTCCCTGGTTCGTCGTCTTCGACGGAGACGCGAGCGCGTACGCGGGTGGGTCGATCGACACGGACTGGTACGACCGTCAGCACTACCTGGTCGTGATGACCGACGCGCACAACGTCGCGCCCGCCATCGACGGCACCAGGCCGACCGAGGCGCAGGCCCGGGAGCGGGTCAGCCTGCTGGCCGGGAAGCACGCCAGCGTGGTCTCCGCCGACTGGTACCCGCTGCCCCCCGTACTGGCCTCGGTCGTCCCCCGGGGCAGTGCCGCGCTCAGGCCCTGACCTGTTCGGGCGGTGGCGCCTCCTCACGGTGTGCCGCCACCGCCCTGCGGCGCAGTCCCAGCCGGGCAAGCCATCCCTTGCGCGGGCGCCGACCGGAGGGCCGTCGGCCGTCGTCTGCGTACCCACGGCCGTGATCCCGCTCCGGGGCGACCGTGGCGGAGTGCGACCCCGGGTTCAGCCGTCGTCGGACAGGTACGCAGGAGTCGGCGCCGTCCGCGTTCGCTTCGGTCATGACGCGGGGGACGGGCATCCAGCTCGCCGCGTGTGTCGTGCCCAGCGGGAAGGGGCGACCGACCGCCAGGCCTGGCCCCAGGGGCAGGCCGGAGGGGCCGGACTCGAGGAGTTCACGGGTACGGCCGTCCCTCAGCATTCCGGTCAGGCTCGCCCGGTACCACTCCGCTTCCTCCGGGTCCTGCACCAGGACGAGGCGTTCGGTGATGTCCCGGGCCTTGGGCGAGTCCGGCCTGCGGCACAGCGGTCCGGGGCGCAGGGCGTCGAGCCGATTGCGCTCGCGCGGGTCGGGCACGAGGTCGGCGATGTCGTCGGGGTCCAGGAACAGGGTGACGGCGGCCGCGCTCTGCCAGGGGTCCTCGGAGGCTCGGAGCAGGAGGCCGAGGCGCCGGGCCCGCCAGTTGCGCGGCCTCCGGTCCTGGCCGAGGGCGAGGTCGCGGCGCGTCTCCTCGGGGAGCCTGCCCTTGAGGAGTTCGGGGCGGGCCGCGGCGAACTCGCGGAGTTCCCCGGCGAGGTAGAGCCAGACCACGGCCCGGTAGCGGTTGAGGTAGAAGCTGGTGGGGCTGAAGAGCCCGGCTTTGGCGAGGGCGGTGAAGCGGACCGGCGTGGCGCCGATGAGGGCGGCCGCCTCGGCCGTGCCGACGGCGCGGACCCGTTCCCTCAGCGCGTCGGGGAAGTCGGGGGCGGCGCGCAGCCGGTCGAGCTCCTGGCGGCTGACTCTGGGGCGCCCCCCTCTTTCCCCGGGTACGGTGCGCACGTGGCCCAGCTGGACCGCGAGGTCGAACTCGCTCCGCTTGAGGGCCAGTTCTTGCGCCGCGCGCCCGAGAATTACGCTGCGTTGGGGCGCGGGCATGGAACTCCTCGCGCCAAGTGGTTGCTGGGCATGCTTGACCGTCATGTCGGCCTCCCCCGTGAGGTTCGAATACTCTCGGTGACGACCGTAGCTCGATGCCGTGTTCGACCGACAGGCCTGTGGACAACTTGGCGATTACTGGCCATTTCGGGCTTCGGCGGGGCCGGACCCGTCGCGCCGTGGTCCGCCCCACCCTGCTCCGCGGCCCATCCTCACCCGCGTCCCGAGCCCGTTCTCATCCCCGTCCCGTGGGTGCCCACACCCCCGCCCCACAGGTGCCACCGGCCGCGCCGGGGCGCCCGGCCCGCTAGAAGTCCGGCGTCGCGCGGCCCGGCTGCCGCGCGGCCACACCGAGGTGCTCGCCCACCCGGTTGACCAGCAGAGTCATCTCGTACGCGACCTGCCCGACGTCGGCGTCGGCGGCGCTGAGCACGCAGAGGCAGCTGCCCTCGCCGGCGGCGGTCACGAAGAGCATCGCCTCGTCGAACTCGACCATGGTCTGGCGGGGCTTGCCTGCCCCGAAGTGGCGCCCGGACCCGCGGGCCAGGCTGTGCAGGCCGGAGGAGACCGCGGCGAGGTGCTCCGCGTCCTCCCTGGCGAGGCCGGTGCTCGAGCCGGTGACCAGCCCGTCGTTGGACAGGACCAGGGCGTGCCGTATGTGCTCGACCCGCTGGGTCAGGTCGTCCAGGAGCCAGTCAAGTCCCTTGTCGAAGGCCATGCTCGTTCCTCCCCGTTCGTGCGGGTCCCCGTCCCCCCGCGTTCCCCGTGCTCCCGTAAGCCTTACGCACTGACGTGGACAGGGCAAGGAGTCCTTCCGGCGGCGGTTCCGCTTCGCGCCGCGGGCGGGCTGCGCGCAGGATGGGGGCATGGCGAAAATGACCGAGGAACAGTGGCGCGCGTTCGTCTCCGAAGGAACCCGCACCGGGAAGCTGGCGACGGTACGGGAGGACGGCCGGCCCCACGTGGTGCCGATCTGGTTCGTGCTGGACGGGGACGCTTTCGTGTTCAACACCGGCAAGGGCACGGTGAAGGGACGCAATCTGGCCCGGGACGGGCGGGTGGCCCTGTGCGTGGACGATGACCGGCCGCCTTTCGCGTTCGTGACCCTGCAGGGGCGTGCGGAGCTGATCGAGGACCTGGACGAGGTACGGCGCTGGGCGGCGCGTATCGGTGGCCGGTACATGGGTGAGGACCGTGCGGAGGAGTTCGGCGCGCGCAACGGCGTGCCCGGCGAGCTTCTCGTACGGGTACGCATCGAGAAGGTGCTGGCGGAGGCGGGCGTTTCCGACTGACCTTCCGTTTGGCGCGCTCGGCTTCGGGGCGGTCTCCGGGTAGGGGGACCGCCCCGCGCGGGCCGGTGGGTGCAGTTCAGCTCACGGAGTCCAGCAGGCGTGCGGTGTGGATCCGTCCGGCGTACTCGACCAGTCGGATGAGGACCTCCTTGCCGGAGTCGCGGTCACGCGCGTCGCACAGGACGACGGGGGTGCCGCGGTCCAGGTCGAGCGCGCGGGACACCTCGTGGGCGCCGTAGGTGCGGGCGCCGGGGAAGCAGTTGACGGCGACGACGAACGGGATGCGCCGGTGCTCGAAGTAGTCGACGGCGGGAAAGCAGTCCTCCAGGCGGCGGGTGTCGGCAAGGACGACGGCACCGAGCGCGCCGTGGGAGAGCTCGTCCCACAGGAACCAGAAGCGGTCCTGTCCGGGGGTGCCGAACAGGTACAGGGCGAGGCCGGAGCGGATGGTGATGCGGCCGAAGTCCATGGCGACGGTCGTGGTGGTCTTCTGGTCGACTCCCCCGAGGTCGTCCACCGTCTGTCCGGCTTCGCTGAGCAGTTCCTCGGTGCGCAGGGGGCGTATCTCGCTGACGGAGCCCACGAGTGTGGTCTTGCCGACGCCGAACCCTCCGGCGACCAGGATCTTCAAGGCGAGCGAGGAGGAGTCGCCGTCGTCCGCGTCGGTGTCGTCATAGCGCTCGGAGTCCATCGATGACTTCCCTCAGGATCTTCTCGTCGGGTAGCTGTGCGGGCGGTACGGGTCGGCTCACGCGGACGTGGCCACTCTCCAGGAGATCGCCGAGCAGCACGCGTACGACTCCGACGGGCAGGTCGGCGTCGGCTGCGAGTTCGGCCAGGGACTGGGTCTCGGCGCGGCACAGGGCGAGCAGGGCCCGGTGTTCGGGGCCGAGCAGCGCTTCCGCGGCGTCGTCGGGGCCGCTGTCGTCGACGGCGACGAGTGCGATGAGGTCGAACCGGACGTTGCTGGGACCGGGTCTGGTACGTCCGCCGGTCACCGCGTAGGGGCGTACGAGCGGGCCGGCTTCGGCGTCGTACCAGCGGCTGCCCGGAGGGACGGGTTCGTGCTCCGCGGGAGCGCTCGCGGGCGGGGGTTCGGGCGGGCGGGCCGGTTCGGATGCGTACGCGGGCGCGGGCGGGTCCGTCTGCGGTGGTGAGGCGACGGGTGCACGGTCAGGGGCTGGCTGGCGGCCGGGAGCCGGATCGGGTGCGAGGGCCGTCCGGGGTGCGGCTTGCGGCGCAGAGGTGCGGGCTATGTCGGTTTCGAGCGTGTCGTTCATTGGTGTGCCCCCGGTCAGCCGGCTTGGGGCGGGGTGGTGGCGCGCGGCGCGGTGCCCAGGTGTTCGCCGACCTGGCGCACCAGGCGCGCCATCTCGTAGGCGATGAGGCCGATGTCGGCGTGAGCGGAGCTGAGGACGGCGAGGCAGGAGCCGTCTCCGGCGGCCGCGACGAACAGGAATCCGTCGTCCATCTCGACCATGGTCTGGCGGACTCCTCCGGCCCGGAAGTGGCGTCCGGCGCCCTTGGCGAGGCTGTGGAAGCCGGAGGCGACGGCGGCGAGGTGTTCGGCGTCCTCACGGGTGAGGTCGTGGGAGGCGCCGACGGGGAGCCCGTCGCCGGACAGGACGACCGCGTGGCGTACCTCGCCGTTGCGTACGACGAGGTCGTCCAGGAGCCAGTCGAGCTCACGGGCGCGGTGGTGGTGGGCGAAGCGGCTCGCGTGTTCGATCATCTGGGTTCTCCTTCGGTGCGTGCGGCTTCGGGTTTCCCGGTCTTCGTGCCGCCGCCGCGCTTCCAGCCGGCGCGGTAGGCGGCCATGCGCTCCCTGACCTCTTCGGGTGTGCGCTCGTCGGGTGTGTCGCCGGAGGGTCCTTCAGGGGTTTCGGGGGCGGGTGCCTCGCGCAGCTGGGGGACGAGGCTGGCCTGGCGGACCCTGCGGGGCAGTGCGGCCGTGTCTCCGGTGGCGTCCACGCGTGCGGTGGCCGTGCGCGGTCCACGGACCACGGCCGTGTCGACGGCCGTCTGACGGCTTTCGGTGGTGGTGCGAACGGCACGGGTGTGGGGACGCAGGGTGGTGACGGGGGCGGGCGGAGCGTCGTCGTCCTCCGTCTCCGGTTCCGGCTTGGCGCGGGGCTCGGGGCGTGCTTGCGGGTTCGGCCGCGAGGCGGACTTGGTGGGCAGGGAGCTGACCTGGGGGATGTCGTTCTCTGCGGGAGCGTCGTCGTTGTGGGCGGCCTCTCGCGGGGGCGTGGTGACCTGCGAGGGCTGCGCCGGGTGGTGCAGGAGTTCGGTCGGCAGCAGGACGACGGCGGTGGTTCCTCCGTACGGGGAGGTCCGCAGCTGGACCTTGATGGCATGGCGGGCGGAGAGGCGGCTGACGACGAACAGGCCGAGCCGGTCGCTGTCTGACAGGTCGAGCGCTTCGGACTGTTCGATGCGCTGGTTGGCTTCGGCGAGTGCGTCCTTGCCCATGCCGAGGCCCCGGTCCTCGACTTCCAGGACGTACCCGTTGCCCACGGGTTCGCCGCTGACGCGGACCTTGGTGTGGGGTGGTGAGAACTGTGCGGCGTTCTCGACGAGTTCGGCGAGCAGGTGGGTGAGGTCGGCGACGGCGGCGCCGATGACGGACGCTTCGGCGAGCTGGCGTACTTCCACGCGCGCGTAGTCCTCGACTTCGGAGACGGCGGCGCGCACGACGGTGGTGAGCGGGACGGGCAGGCGCCAGGCACGTCCGGGGGCGGCGCCGGACAGGATGATCAGGCTCTCGGCGTGGCGTCGCATGCGGGTGGTGAGGTGGTCGAGGCGGAAGAGGTCACCCAGTTCGCCCGGGTCGTCGGCGCGGCGTTCCATGCTGTCCAGCAGGGTGAGCTGGCGGTGGACGAGGACCTGGCTGCGGCGGGCCAGGTTGACGAAGACGCCGGAGATTCCGCTGGCGAGTTCCGCACGTTCGGCGGCGGCGCCGAGCGCGGCCCGGTGGACGGTGGCGAGGGCTTCGCCGACCTGGGCGATCTCGTCGCGTGCGGGAGGTCCTGGTGGTGCCTCGGCCCGGATGTCGATGTCCTCCCCGGCGCGCAGCCGCCGCATGGCGTGCGGGAGTTTGCGGCGGGCGATCTCCAGGGCGGTGTTGCGCAGGGTGACGAGTTCGACGACGAGGCCGCGTCCGATGCGTACGGAGATGACGAGCGAGGCGATGACGGCGGCGGCGCCGAGCAGGACGGCGGCTCCGGCGGTGCTGAGGACGCCACCGAGGGGGTCGTCGGTGGGGGTGCGGGCGTCGTGGCTGAGGGAGGCGAGGTCCTTGCGGACGGCGTCGTGGGCGGCGTCCCAGGTGGTCGCCGGGACGGCTTCGGCCGCGCGCCGGCCGGCGGCAGCGGCGGTGACGGCGTCCTCGGCCGCGGCCAGTTGGCCGTAGGTGGTGCGGCGGGTGAGCTGTTGCCAGGCGGTGCGCTGGGCGGCGGGCAGGTCGGGCCCGGCGGTGTCGGTGAGGGCGCGGCGGGTGGCGGCGGCGCCGGTGAACTGGCGCTGGTGGGCCGCGCTGAGGTCACGGGTGAGCTGGGCGGTGGTGAGCAGGGTGTCCTCGCGGGCGAGCATCTCGGTGGCGCGGGCCAGTTCGAGGAGCACGCGCGCGTGGGCACCGCTCTGCGGGTCGGTGGTCGTGGTCAGGGCTCCGTCGACGGCGAGTGCGGTCTCGATGGCGTCGGTGTACCGGGCGTAGACGGTGTCCCAGGGGGCGGTCCGGTCGAGGACGGCGGTGCGGACGGCGGCCAGGGCCGTGGTCTGTTCGGCGAGCCGGCGGATGCGGGTGGCGGCGTCCTTGGGCAGCCCTCCGGCGTCGGCGATGGTGTGGCTGCCGTCCAGGCGCAGGGCGGCCAGGGCGGTGTCGGTGTCGCGTGCGAGCTGTTCGGCTTCGGCGGCGTGCGCACTGTCCGGGGCGGCGGCCTGCCGGGTGGCGGCGCGGCGTTCGGCCTGCAGGGCGCCGATGACGGCGGTGACGGGCCTGCGGACCTGTGTGTCGAGGCGGTGGGCTTCACGCAGCCGGGCGACGTCCTGGGCGGTGGTGACGGTGGCGAAGCCCCACAGGGCGAGCAGGGAGACGACGGGAACCATAAGCAACGAGATGATCTTGGCTCGTACGGTGCGGGGGCGCAGCTGGTGCACGGGGGCGGGCGGGACTTCGTGGGCGGCGCCGAGGGGCGCCTGGGGTATGGGGTGTTCGTCGGCGGGTGGACCGGCGTGGGCGCGTCTGCCGCGCACGGCGGAGGCCTGGGGGGTGTCGGTGCGCGGGGCGGGCGTGTCGGTGTGCGCCGTGGCCTCGGTGGGGTCCGGGGACGAGGGTGGGCCTGGGCCGTCGGTGTTGCGGGGTGTGGGCATGGCCTCCTCGTTCCGGGCGGATCTGGCGACGGTGGCGGGTGCGGGGCAGTGCCGGCCCCTGGGGCGGAGTGGCGGTGGGCGGTCAGGCGGCCGGTTCGGGTGTGGCGGCGGGTCGGCCGCGTACGGGCGCGGGACGGGTGTCCTCCTCGGACCGGCGCGACGCAGGGGTCTCGTCGGGCGCCGGGGTACCGCGTTCGTGTGCGGTCGGCGTCAGGGCGACGAACGCTGCGGTCAGGAACAGGTAGGAGCCGAGGCCGACGGCCAGCGGGAAGATGAACTGCATGGCCGTGGCTCCCGGCAGTGCGGCGGCGGACGGGGTGACGTCGACGCGGACGGCGAACATGCCGGTGTAGTGCATGCTGCTGACGGCGGCCCCCATGACGAGTGAGGCGACGGTGACCGCGGCGGGGGTCTTGATGTGCAGGGCGGCCCACAGGGCCGCGGTGGCGGCGAGCACCGCGATGGCGACGGAGAGGGCGACCAGGGCGGGGCCGTAGTGCACGGTGCCGTGCAGGCGCAGGGCGGCCATGCCGAGGTAGTGCATGCTGGCGATGCCGAGTCCGGTGATCAGGCCGCCCAGCGCGAGCGCACGCGTGCGGTGTGCGCCGCGGCCGACGGCGAAGAGGCCGATCCCGACGACCGTGACGTCGACGGCGAGGCTGAGGAGGGTCAGCGGTACGTCGAAGCGGACCGGGGTGCCGTTGACGCCGAAGCCGAGCATGGCGACGAAGTGCATGGTCCAGATGCCGGTGCCGAGGGCGGAGGCGGCGGTCAGCAGCCAGTTGCGGCGCGAACGGCCTTCGGCCGCCAGCGCGCGTACGGTGCAGCGCAGTCCGAGGGCTGCGCCGACGCACGCCATGGCGTACGACAGTACGGGGGTCAGCCAGCCGAAGGCTGCGTGGTCCAGGTGTCCCATGCCTCAGGGACGCTAGACCCGCAGGGGGCGCACACCGGGAGCACGTTTCGAAAGCTGATGGAATATGACGTCGATATGTTCCCCACCGACCGCCTGGCGCTCGGTCGTGCGCGCTGCGCGGCCGGTCCGCGGCGTCTTCTGGTGGGGCACGATGTCCGCATGAACGACGACCACACACACGTGCAGGAGTTCTTCGGCGCCCGTGCGGCGGCGTGGGACGCGAAGTTCCCCGACGACGGACCCGCCTTCGCGGCGGCGGTCGCGGATCTGGGCCTGCGCCATGGCGACACGGTGCTGGACGCGGGGTGCGGCACGGGCAGGGCCCTGCCGCCGCTCCGGGAGGCCGTGGGGCGCTGGGGCACGGTCGTGGGGGCCGACCTGACGCCGCAGATGCTGCGCGCCGCCGTCGACGCCGGACGGGGCGGGAGCGGCTCACTGCTGCTGACGGACGTGGGCCGGCTGCCGCTGCGCACGGCGTGCCTGGACGCCGTGTTCGGCGCGGGGCTGATCTCCCACCTGCCGGATCCTTCGGAGAACCTGCGTGAGCTGGCGCGTGTCGTGCGCCCGGGTGGACGGCTGGCGCTGTTCCATCCGATCGGCCGGGTCGCGCTGGCCGCCCGGCAGGGACGGCAGGTCACGGACGGCGATCTGCGGGCCGAGCGGAACCTGCGCCCGCTGCTGGAGGGTTCGGGCTGGCACCTGGTGTCGTACGCGGACGAGGACGCCCGCTTCCTGGCCCTGGCGGTGCGGGGGGACGTCTGACGGCGGCGTCCGGCTCGCGTCCGGAGCCGCTTCCCGCGAGTCACCCGGCGTTCGCCGCTGCGGCCCCCTTCTGTCCACCCTGGCCGAACCTTACGTTGGAGGGACGGGGCCGGAAGGCCCGCGGCGGGCGCCGCGTACCGGGGAAAGGTGGACCGGGTGTTCAGCAGACTGCAAAGGCTCCTGGGGCGCGAGGGCGACGGCACTGTGACGCCGCCCGAGCGTCCGGTACGGCGCCACAACGTGTTCGAGGCAGCGGCCGACTACGTGACCGCGCTGGCCGACGACGACCAGCAGCGCGCCGACGAGGCGGCCGGGTGGGTCTCGCCCGACGCGCTGTCGTTCGGGGTGAGCGAGCTGGCCTGCCGGGCCGTCATCGCACTCGCCCGCGAGAGGGACGAGTCCCCCCAGACCGTCACCCGGAGCCTCCTGGGCCTGCCCGCCGCCTGACGCCGGCGCCCGTGGCGCCCTCCTGGAACGGGGCTCTGGATCCGGACATGCCGGTCAGGCTGGGACAGGGCCTGGTTCCGGGCGTCCGTATTTCGTCAGGCCGACCCTCGACGCGCGGGTTACCCACTGGTTAGGGTGCGCCGACGAGTGACCGGATGGGGAGGATGCCGTGGCCGGTACGGAGGACGCCGAAGGCGCCGCTGACGACGCGCTGTACGTGTTGACGGCCGTACTGCTGACGCCCGCACAGTTCCCCAGCGTGCTGGGCGACGACTACCCCGAGGCCTGCGCGGCGCTCGGCCTGGAACCGTACGCACAGGGCTACGGCCTGGTGCTCGGTCAGGACGGCACGGGCGCCCGCTGGACGGTCGTGGTGGACGACGTGTCCCTGGTCGCGGTCGCGATCGCCTCCTGGGACTGCGGCATGGAGTACGACCTGTCGCCTGACGAGAACTCGGTGGTGTCGGCGCTGCCGGGCTGGCCGCTGGCCGTGGCGACCCGTGCGCCGGAGCTGCCCGAGCCGCACGACCCCGAGCCGGAGGAGGACGACCGGGCCCCGCTCACACCGCCCGACACGCACGCGTGGGGCCCGGCGCAGCGTCGGCTGGGCGCCGACGAGGTGGCGCAGCAGTGGACCGCCTGGCGTGAACAGGTGGGCGGTCACGAGCCCGTGGAAGGCGCGGAAGCACCGGCCACCGCGCGCGCTGATGACGCACCGAGCGGCGAGGACCAGGGGCCCGACGAGGCGGAGGTCCCGGTCGACGAGGGCGCGGGGGCACCCGGGCCGGGGAAGCACGAGGGCGTGCTGCGGGTACTGCGCCAGCTGCGGCTGTACGCGCTGACGCCGCCGCCGACCGGCCGGGTGCGTTCGAGCTTCGCCTCCGGCGGGGCGCGGATGCTGCGCGCGGACGGGCCGGGCTGGTCGCTGGTGGCACGGACCGACGACATGGCGTTCGTGCTGCTGGACGACGAGCCTGGCGAGGTCTTGCCCGTGGGGCGCGGGCCGGAACTGCCCGGCCTGCTGGAGGCGCTGGACCAGATAGCCGTACGGCCCTCCTGAACAGCTGGGCGTCCCGTCCACCGGAGGCCGTCACGCGTGCCGTGCCGTGCGCCCCATCCGCTCCGCGGGCGGTGACGTGGTCAACGCCCGCGCACTGTCTTGGCCGTACTTGCTGTCCTGGCTGTCCTCACGGGCACGGAAAACACGGCCGTGCCCCGGGTTGCCCCGGGGCACGCCGGTTCCTCAGACGCGCTCCAGGGGCCGGTGGGGGCCCTGAGGGAGTTCGGCCTCGATCGGGTCCCCGGGCTGGATCACGCCGCCCTCGCGGACCACGCCCATGATCCCGGCCTTGCGGACCACGGCGCCGTCGGCGTCGCGGCCGACGACCTGCTTGAGCAGTCCCTGCTGGAAGGTGTTGATCTGCGGGCAGGGGTTGCGCAGCCCGGTGACCTCGACGACGGCGCTCTCCCCGATGCGCAGCAGGGTGCCGGCGGGCAGGCCGAGCAGGTCGATGCCGTTGGTGGTGATGTTCTCGCCGAGGTCGCCGGGGCGGACCGCGAAGCCCGCCCCGGCGACCTCGGCGAACAGTTCCTGGTGGATGAGGTGGACCTGGCGCAGATTGGGCTGGGTGGGGTCCTGCGCGACCCGTGAGCGGTGCTTGACCGTGACGCCCGCGTGGACGTCCCCTTCGACGCCGAGTCCTGCGAGCAGCGTGATGCTGTCGCGGTTCGGCTTGGTGAACGAGTACTCGCTGTTGCTGCTGACCGTGGTGACCGTCGCGCGCATGGCGTGCCGCTCCCCCCTTGAGTTCTTCGTACAGGTGAGGTGTCCCGTACGCGCCCTGAACGCCGCCGACCCTAGCGGTGCAGGTCAGGGCGGGAGGGAGCGGGGCCGGTGGTCAGCGGCCGAGCTCCTTGCGGCTGACCCTGCGCAGCCGCTTGCGCTGGCTGGGATCCAGCGCCAGGTAGGCCACGGCGGGTACGCCGAGCAGTACGAGCAGCGACATCCAGAAACCGATCAGCGGGATGAGGAGCAGGCCGACGGCCACTCCCCCGATCACGATCTTCGTTCTTGTCGTCATCTTCGACGCCTCCTTCACGGCCACGGGCCGCGCTCCTTGTCCAGGGAACGCCCCGCCGGGCCCGGCGGTTCCCCGTGACGGGGCCGGGAACGACGGGCGGGGCATCCCGCTCACGCCTCACGCAGCGGCTCGCCGACCTCGCGCAGGTGGCCGAGGGCCTGCCGGTAGGAGTCGACCAGGCCGGTCTCCGTGTACGGCAGTCCCAGGGCCTGGCAGTGGGCGCGGACGGCCGGCTGGGCCAGGCGCAGGTGGGGGCGGGGCATGCTGGGGAAGAGGTGGTGCTCGATCTGGTAGTTCAGGCCGCCCAGGAACCAGTCGGTCAGGGCGCCGCAACGGACGTTGCGGGAGGTGAGGACCTGGCGGCGCAGGTGGCCCCAGTTCTCGCCGTCGGGGTCGGGCATTTCCATGCCCTTGTGGTTGGGGGCGAAGGCCATGCCCAGGTGCAGGCCGAGCAGCATCTGGTGCAGCAGGGCGAAGACGACGGCGTGGGCGAGTGGCATCGTGGCGAGCAGCAGGGTCGCGTAACCGGTGACGTGGGCGAGCAGCAGGCCGCCTTCGACCACGCGCGCGGAGGGGGTGCGGCGCGGGCCGTCCTTGGCGAACAGGGCCTGGAATCCGTACACCTTCAGGGCGAGCGCTTCCAGGGTGGTCAGCGGGAAGAACAGCCAGGCCTGGTGGCGGGTGAGCCAGCCGCGCAGCCCGGTGCGCCCGGCGGCCTGCCGCTGGGTGAAGACGAGGACGTCGGCGGCGACGTCGGGGTCCTTGTCGACGTGGTTGGGGTTGGCGTGGTGACGGTCGTGCTTGTGATTCCACCAGGCGGCGTCCATGCCGAGCAGCAGGTTCGCGTGGACGAGCTGGACGAGACGGCCAGTGCGGCGGTCGGCGCTGATCTGCGAGTGGCCGGCGTCGTGGCCGATGAAGGCCGCGCGAGCGCAGAACACGGACAGCGGCACGGCCAGCAGCAGCGCCCACCAGGACGAGCCCCACAGGACGAGTCCGGTGGCGGTGGCCGCCAGGGCCAGGAGGTTGACGGTGATGGTGCGGGCGTACCAGCCCCTGCGTCGCTCCAGGAGGCCCTGCTCCTTGATCAGACGCAGCAGGGGGCTGAACTCGCTGCCGGTTCTGCGTGCGGGGGCAGGGGCGTTCGCGGGCTGGGGTGCGGTCAGCGTGGCGGTGGGCATGACGAACTCCGGTCCGTGGGCGTGCGGGACGGCTGCGGCGTCGCGGGCCGTGTCGCGCGTGGGGCGGCGGGCCGGCTGCGGCTGCTCTGACCTGAGCAAACGTACGGATCAGCAGGGTGTGGCAGCCATGGCGCCAACACCCCGAACCCACAGGGGGGTTGCCCCCGGCGCCGGGGGTGGTGCCAGCCCCACCCCCGGCCAAGTCGTGATGCGGATCACCCTTGGAGCGCATCCATTGCGGACCGGCGCGGGGTATCCTCGGCCGCTCACTCGGTAGTCAAATTTGAGGAATGCGTCATCGCCGTGTCCAGGCCTCTCGCGCCCACGCCCTCTCAGCTCTCCGAACTCGCCCGTTGTTCCGCCGTCTTCCTGCCCTCCGACCCGCCCCGCACGAGCGGCATCGCCCTCTGGCACCCCGACGGCACCCCTCCGCCCGCCTGCCCCGGCGGACACACCGACGACCTCACCCTCGCCGCCGACGACGCCCTGCCCCACCCCGTAAGAGCCCTGATCCTGCCCGTACGCACCGCCCTGCCCCTGCTCACCCGCCTCCACGCACGCGGTGACGCCTCCCCCGCCACCGCCTTCTGGGCAGCCGCCACCCTCCTCGCCCTGCGCTGCGTGGCCGACGGCCGGCTCCTGCCCGGCCTCACCGCCTCCGACCACGACGCCTGGCGCGTCGGACCTCTCACCGCCGACGCGCTGGACGACGTACGCACCCTGGCCGCGTCCATGCCCCCCGACGCCCACAGCGCGCCCCTGGACCCCGCGGCGCGGCCCCTGCTGCTACCCGAACCCGACCAGCTGCTGCGCGCCTACCTCGACGCCGTCGCGGACACCCTGGCGCGCACCCCGGCCGCGCCCCTCGTCACCGGCTCCCCCGCGTTCGCCGACGACACCCCGCAGTACCTGCCCCACCAGCGCGCCTGGGCCACGGACGTCGCCGCCGGACATGACGCCGGAGTCCGTCTTTCCCTGCGCGTGGAGGTCGAAGGGCTCGACGACCCCGCACAGGACACGCCCCGCTTCCGCGCCGTCCTCCAGATGCACGGCGCCGCCGATCCCTCCCTGGTCGCCGACGCCGCCGACGTCTGGGCCGGGACAGCGGCCACCACCCGCGCGTTCGGCCCGCGCGCCCGCCTGGACGCCCTCCTCGCCCTGCGCCGCGCCGCCCGCGCCTGGCCGCCGCTGGCCCCCCTGCTCTCCGCCGCCGTCCCCGACCTCATCGAGCTCGCCGACGAAGACGTCGCCGAGCTCCTCGGCGACGCCACGCGCGCGCTGGCCGCGACCGGCGTCGAAGTGCACTGGCCCCGACAGCTGGCACACACCCTCACCGCCCGCGCCGTCATCGGCCCTCCGTCCTCCGGCAACGACGACACCGGGTCCGCCCTGCCGTCCTTCCTGTCCGCCAACGCACTCCTCGCCTTCGACTGGCACTTCGCCGTCGGCGACCATGCGCTCACCCGCGCCGAACTCGGCGAACTCGCCGAAGCCGGACGCCCCCTGGTGCGGCTGCGCGACCAGTGGATCCTCGTCGACCCCGCCCGCGCCCAGCAGGCCCTGCGCCACCGCGGCCACAAGATCACCCCGGTCGACGCGCTCGGCGCCGCCCTGACCGGCAGCACCGACGTCGACGGCACCCGCGTCGACGTCACGGCCACCGGCTGGCTCGCCGCCCTGCGCGACCGCCTGTCCGACCCGGAAGGCGGCGAACAACCCATCGGCCCTCCCACGGGGCTGAACGCCACCCTGCGCGACTACCAGCTGCGCGGCCTGAACTGGCTGCACCGCATGACCTCCCTGGGCCTGGGCGCCTGCCTGGCCGACGACATGGGGCTGGGCAAAACCATCACCGTCATCGCCCTGCACCTGCACCGCCACACCGACCCCGACGCCGCGGGACCCACCCTGGTCGTCTGCCCCACCTCCCTGATGGGCAACTGGCAGCGCGAGATCGAGAAGTTCGCCCCGGGCACCCCGGTCCGCCGCTACCACGGCGGCACCCGCAGCCTCGAAGGCGCCACCGACGGCTTCGTCCTGACCACATACGGAACGATGCGCCTGGACGCCGAACGGCTCGCTGGCACCACCTGGGGCATGGTCGTCGCCGACGAAGCCCAGCACATCAAGAACCCCTACTCCGCGACCGCACGACAGCTGCGCACCCTCCGCACCCACGCGCGCGTGGCCCTCTCCGGCACCCCGGTGGAGAACAACCTCTCCGAACTGTGGGCCATCCTCGACTGGACCACACCCGGCCTCCTCGGCCGCCTGGGCACCTTCCGCACCCGCTACGCACGAGCCGTCGAAAGCGGCACCGACCCCTCCGCGGCCACCCGGCTCTCCGCCCTCGTCCGACCGTTCCTGCTGCGCCGCCGCAAGACGGACCCGGGCATCGCCCCCGAACTCCCACCCAAGACCGAGACCGACCGGACCGTCTCCCTCACCCCCGAACAGGCCGGACTGTACGAGGCCGTGGTCCGCGAGACCCTCGCGGCGATCTCCGAGAGCGACGGCATGGAACGGCGCGGCCTCGTCGTCAAACTCCTCACCGCCCTCAAGCAGATCTGCAACCACCCCGCCCAGTACCTCAAGGAGGAGCGCCCCCGCATCGCCGGACGCTCGGGAAAGCTGGAACTGCTGGACGAACTGCTCGACACAATCCTCGCCGAGGACACGGGCGTCCTCGTGTTCACGCAGTACGTGCAGATGGCCCGGCTGCTGGAAAAGCACCTGGCCGCCCGCGGCGTCCCCGCACAACTGCTGCACGGCGGAACACCCGTCGCCGCACGCGAAGCCATGGTCGAACGCTTCCAGCACGGACAGGTCCCCGTCTTCCTGCTCTCCCTCAAGGCCGCGGGAACCGGCCTGAACCTCACCCGTGCCGGCCACGTCGTGCACTACGACCGCTGGTGGAACCCCGCCGTCGAAGCGCAGGCCACCGACCGCGCCTACCGCATCGGACAGACGCAGCCCGTACAGGTGCACCGGCTCATCGCCGAAGGCACCGTCGAGGACCGCATCGCACAGATGCTGCTGCGCAAGAGCGAACTCGCCGACGCGGTCCTCGGATCCGGCGAGGCCGCACTCACCGAACTGACCGACGCCGAACTGACCGCACTCGTCGAACTGCGCGGAGGAACACGATGAACGCCACCGACGACTGGTACGACGACAGCACCCCGCGCTCCGCTGACGGCAACGCGCGCGCGGGCTCGCTCGAGCGGATCTTCGACGCGCTGCCGCCCGCCCAGGGCCGCGGCTTCGCCCGCACCTGGTGGGGGCAGGCCTGGCTCCAGGCACTCGAGGGCACCGCCCTGGACGGCCAGCAACTCAAGAACGGGCGCAAGCACGCGCGCGCGGGCGCGGTGGGCGCCGTCTCCGTACGCCCCGGCCGCATCACCGCCGTCGTACGCGACCGCGACGGCACCGCACAGCGCAGCGACGTCCTGCTGCGCGAGTTCGAGCCCGAGGAATGGGACCGGCTCCTGGACATGGCCGCGGAGCGCGCCGAGTACATCGCCGCGCTCCTGGACCGCGACATGCCCCCGCACCTGGTCGAGGACGCGGCGCAGGCGGGCATCGAGCTCCTGCCCGGCATCGGCGACCTGGAGCCGCACTGCGGCTGCGACGCCTGGGACCACTGCCACCACACGGCAGCCCTGTGCTACCAGGTCGCCCGCCTGCTGGACCAGGACCCGTTCGTCCTACTGCTGATGCGCGGCCGCGCGGAACGCGCCCTGCTCGACGAACTGCAGGTCCGCAGCGCGGCCCGCGCCGCCCTCCCCCACGGCCAGGAACCCTCCGGGCAGGCCGTTCCCCCAGGCGTG
Source organism: Streptomyces sp. NPDC001941 (assembly GCF_040296945.1). Lineage (NCBI taxonomy): Bacteria > Bacillati > Actinomycetota > Actinomycetes > Kitasatosporales > Streptomycetaceae > Streptomyces > Streptomyces sp. NPDC001941. Next base: position 70,412 of record NZ_JBEOYE010000034.1, read on the forward strand.
CGCGCGGACGAGGCGTTCGCGGCGCGCGACATCCTGCCGCCGCTGCCCGCGCCGCCCGCCCTGCCGCCCGGACCGGGCCAAGTCCCCTCACTGGACACCGAGACGGCCCCCGGGCCCGGACTGGATCCGGCGGCACTGGAGTTCCTGGCCGCCCGCGCCGCCGAAGCCGCCCACCGGATGCTCGCCGACGCCCTCGCGCCGGGGCACGCGGACAGTCCGCTGGAAACGGAGCCGACCGTGTCCCAGGACGCGGTACGGCTCGCGTACGGGCGGCCGGACCGGGACGCAAGGGAGCGGCTTGCCACCGGCACCGGACGGCGCACCGCCGACCTGGACACGGCGGTGGCCGCGTGGGAGTACGGCGGGGCAGCGGCCCTCGCCGTACTGGAGGAACAGTGGGAGCCCTCGCCCGAGGACCTGGCACGGGCGCGCACGGCACTGGAGACGGCCTGGGACGAGGGCGAGGACCCCCAGCTGCGGCGGGCGGGCCCGGCGCGCTGGACGGTGCCCCACGACGGCGTACAGCTCAGGCTCGGCCAGGACGGGCGCTGGTGGCCCTACCGCAAGGACCGCGGCCGCTGGGTGCCGTCCGGTCCAGCGGCCGCCGACCCGGCGACCGCGCTGGAACAGGGCAGGCGAGAGGAGTGAGGGGCGCCAGCCGGGGAGGCACCCGCATCGGCAGAGCCGCCGACGGCGCCCCTTGACGTGCCACGGGCCCGGGCATGACCGCCGGGCCCGACGGCGTGGGCCACGCACGCGTGCCCCCGTGCAACGCTCCTACAGCAGCGGCTCCTCCAGCTTCGTCCCCGCCGCCTTCGTCGACGAGGTCAGGCTGCACGTGACCGTGTCCAGGCCGGTCGCATAGCTGCGGCTGTACGGGTACTGGACGAAGAACGTCCAGAACGTGCCCTCGGGCTGCTCCACCGCCTTCGCCCGCAGCGGCTCCTCGCACAGGGCGGCCGCCTCGGCCCGCACCTCCGCGTCCGTGCTCAGCTCCCCGTCCAGTTCGACGACCGACACCGCCTCAGCGTCGTGCGGCTCCTCGCACGAGCGCTTCTCCGTGTAGCCCGGGGACTTCTTGTCCACGTCGAAGCAGTCGCCCTCGCGCAGGTGGTAGAAGGGCAATGCCGTCGGCGGGTCCGGTAACTCCGTGGGCAGCGCGGACGGCAGCTCCGAAGGAAGCTCCGTGGGCAGCCCCGAGGGCCATGCGGACGGCAGCGAGGTCGGCACCTCGCTCGGCAGACCGCTCGGCAGCGTGCTGGGCAACGCCGTCGGCAGGCTCGACGGCAGGCCCGGCGGAAGCGACAGCGACGGCTTGGGCGTCGCCGACGGCTTCCGGTCCGGCGTGCCCGAGCCACTGCGCGACACCACCAGGGCGACCCCGACGACGGCGAGGAGCAGCACACCGACCGCGAGCGCCACGTACGTCCCTCGACGTTCGGGACGCGTCGGAGGCCCCAGGCCAGTCGGGGACGGCGGCTCGGACGGAGGCGGCGGAACGGGCGGCACGGCCATGTCCCCCAAGGTCGCCCGGAATCCGGCGTCTCGCGACCGTTGTGAGCAAGTTGAGACCACTTGCCGAAGAACCGTGACATTCCCCCGCCACAGGAGACCCCGCCGGACCGTCAGCCTCTTCCTACGGCAGGCGCGGGGAATCTTGTCGGTTCCGCCCTCGGGCACGACGATGGGGGACGGCACCGATGTCGTTGCCGGGGAGGCCGAGTTGAGCGATCCATGGGTGGCTCTGGAAGCCGGAGCGGACCCCACCGAGCGGGCAGGACCGCTGCACCGGGCGTACGAAGCCTTCGCGAGCGCGGGCCGGGTGGAACGACCCGTGCGCCCCGTGGTCGCCGAATCCTGGCGGCGCTCCGCGCGCGCAGGAGTCAGCCCGGACGGGAACGCACCCGTGGAGCTGCCCGAGGACGAGATAGGCGCCTACCGCGAAGAGCACCCGCTGGCCGGCGCCATGCCCCTGCTGCGGGAACTGACCGGACCGTACGCCAAGGACGGCGAGCACCTGTTCGCCGTGTGCGACGCTCACGGCAGGCTGCTGTGGGTGGAAGGACACCCGAGCACCCTGCGCCGGGCGCGCGGCATGAACTTCGTGGAGGGCGCCCGCTGGTCCGAGGCCGTCGCCGGAACCAACGCGCCCGGTACGGCGATAGCACTGGACCGGCCGGTGCAGGTCTTCTCCGCCGAACACTTCCGCCGCCCCGTACAGAACTGGACCTGCGCGGCGGCGCCCATCCACGACCCCGCCACCGGACGGCTGCTCGGAGCCGTGGACATCACCGGCGGCGACGGCCTGGCCCACCCGCACAGCCTCGCGTTCGTCCACGCGGTCGCCCGCGCCGCCGAGACCCAACTCGCCCTGCTGGCACCCTCCCCGGCCACCGAGCGCATACGCCTGTCGGCACTCGGACGCGACGAGGCACTCCTGGACGTGCACGGCCGCAAAGTACGGCTCAGCCGACGCCACAGCGAGATCGTCACCGTGCTCGCCCACCACCCCGAGGGCATCAGCGGCGAAGCACTCCTGGTCGAACTGTACGAGGACGAACACGTCACCTCCGTCACCCTGCGCGCCGAACTGTCCCGACTGCGCCGCCTGCTGGGCGACGACGTCGTGCGATCGCGCCCGTACCGGCTGGCCGTCGCCGTGGACACCGACTTCGACACGGTGGCCCGACGGCTCGGATCGGGAGCCGTGACGGCCGCGGTCAGCGCGTACGCCGGCCCGCTGCTACCGGCCTCCCGAGCCCCCGGAGTCGTACGCCTGCGAGAACGACTGTCCGGACAGCTGCGAGCCGCACTCATCGCCCGCGCGGAACCAGGGCTGCTGTCCGACTGGGCCCACAGCCCGTGGGGCGAGGACGACCTGGCGGTGTGGCAGGCGCTCGCACGGGCCGTACCCCCCGGACAACGCCCACCGGTCACGGCACGACTGCGCGCACTGGACGCGGAACTGTCCCGCGGTGCAACGGGGTTGCAACGTCCCCGCCCCTAGCCTCGGCCGCGAGCGCCGTCCGACGGAGGACGGCGCTGTCCGAGGGAGGCCAGGCACATGCCCCGTTACGCAGCACCCGGCACGGACGGCGCGATCATGTCGTACGCGTCCCGCTACGACCACTGGATCGGCGGCGAGTACGTCGCCCCGGCCCGGGGCCAGTACTTCGAGAACCCCAGCCCCGTCAACGGCCGTCCCTTCACCGAGATCGCACGCGGCACCGCCGAGGACGTGGAACGCGCCCTGGACGCCGCGCACGCGGCCGCACCCGCGTGGGGCCGCATGGCCGCCGCGGAGCGCGCCAACGTCCTCAACAAGATCGCCGACCGTATGGAGAGCAAGCTCGAGGAACTCGCCGTCGCGGAGAGCTGGGAGAACGGCAAGCCGATCCGCGAGACCCTCAACGCGGACATCCCCCTGGCCATCGACCACTTCCGCTACTTCGCGGGCGCGCTGCGCGCCCAGGAGGGCACCCTCAGCGAACTCGACGACGACACCGTCGCCTACCACTTCCACGAGCCGCTGGGCGTGGTCGCACAGATCATCCCCTGGAACTTCCCCATCCTGATGGCCACCTGGAAGCTCGCCCCGGCACTCGCGGCCGGCAACGCGGTGGTCCTCAAGCCCGCCGAGCAGACCCCCGCGTCCGTGCACTACTGGATGGGCCTGATCGCGGAGTTCCTGCCGCCGGGCGTGGTCAACATCGTCAACGGCTTCGGCGCCGAGGCCGGAAAGCCACTGGCCTCCAGCGCACGGGTGGCCAAGGTCGCGTTCACCGGCGAGACCACGACGGGGCGGCTGATCATGCAGTACGCCTCCGAGAACATCAAACCCGTCACCCTGGAACTGGGCGGCAAGTCACCCAACATCTTCTTCGACGACGTGTGGGCGGCGGACGACGACTTCCGCGACAAGGCGCTGGAGGGCTTCACCATGTTCGCCCTCAACCAGGGCGAGGTGTGCACCTGTCCGTCGCGCGCACTGGTCCAGCGCGGGCACTACAGCGAGTTCATGGAAGCGGCCGTCGCCCGCACCGAAGCGATCAAGACGGGTCACCCGCTGGACACCGACACCATGATCGGCGCCCAGGCGTCCAACGACCAGCTCCAGAAGATCCTCTCCTACCTGGACATCGGCCAGCAGGAAGGCGCCAAGATACTCACCGGAGGGCAGCAGATCGAGCACGAGGGAGAGCTCGCCGGAGGGTTCTACGTCCAGCCGACCATCTTCGAGGGCGACAACCGCATGCGGATCTTCCAGGAGGAGATCTTCGGCCCCGTCGTCGCCGTGACGTCGTTCAACGACTTCGACGACGCGATCACCACGGCCAACGACACGCTGTACGGCCTCGGCGCGGGCGTCTGGACCCGCGACGGCAACACCGCCTACCGCGCGGGCCGCGCCATCCAGGCCGGACGGGTGTGGACGAACTGCTACCACGCCTACCCGGCCCACGCCGCATTCGGCGGCTACAAGCAGTCCGGCATCGGCCGCGAGAACCACCGCATGATGCTGGAGCACTACCAGCAGACGAAGAACCTGCTGGTCAGCTACTCCCCGAAGAAGCTGGGCTTCTTCTAGGAACGCGGGGTGAGGCACCTGAGGAGCGGTGTCCCTCAGGCGCCTCACCCATGGCCCTTTCCCTGCCCGAGAGCCAGGTCCGGCCCGCCCGAGGGCGACCGGATACAGTGCGCGAGACGGCACCCTGGTCCAGGAGGGGAAGCGTGACCGGCACCAGCAACACCCGACCCGCCGACAGTGAAGCGCAAGAGCCACGACAGAGCCGGCTGCGGCGCATCATGCGCTACATCCCTCTGGTCGCTCCCGTCCTGCTGTGGGCGGTGCCCTGCTGGGTACTCCTGTACGCCGGCCAGCAGTGGCCCCTGCCCGTCACCCTGACCGGCACCGCCCTGTTCGCCCTCGGACTCATCGGCATGCCCCTCGCGATGGCCCGCGGCCACGGACGGCACCAACAGGACCGGGCCGCCATCATCGGCGACACCCTCCTGGGCTCCAGCTGGGTCCTGTTCACCTGGTCCGTACTGCTCGGCACCCTCCTGCGGCTCGCCCTGACCCTGATCGGCGTCGCAGAGGGCCAGGACCGGGCCCGTATCGTCACCTGGGCCGTCCTCGGCGTGAGCGCCCTCCTGCTGGCCTGGGGGTACGTCGAGGCGCGCCGCGTCCCGCGCGTACGGCGGCTCGACGTACAGCTGCCCCGCCTGGGCGCCGGTCTGGACGGCCTGCGCGTCGCCCTCATCACCGACACGCACTACGGGCCGCTCGACCGCGCCCGCTGGTCTGCGCGCGTGTGCGAGACGGTGAACACCCTGGAGGCCGACCTGGTCTGCCACACCGGCGACATCGCGGACGGCACGGCCGAACGACGTCGCGCCCAGGCCGCCCCGCTCGCCACCGTACGAGCCAGCCGGGCCAAGGTGTACGTCACCGGGAACCACGAGTACTACAGCGAGGCCCAGGGCTGGGTCGACCTGATGGACGAGCTGGGCTGGGAACCGCTGCGCAACCGTCACCTGCTGCTCGAGCGCGGAGGCGACACCCTCGTGGTGGCCGGCGTGGACGACGTCACCGCCGAGTCCTCCGGCCTGGCCGGGCACGGCGCCCACCTCGACGGCGCACTGGACGGCGCGGATCCCGAACTGCCCGTCCTGCTCCTGGCCCACCAGCCCAAGTTCATCGACCAGGCCACGGCCGGCGGCGTCGACCTGCAGCTCTCCGGGCACACCCACGGCGGCCAGATCTGGCCCTTCCACCACCTGGTCCGCATCGACCAGCCCGTCCTCGCGGGCCTCAGCCGGCACGGCGCCCGCACCCAGCTCTACACCAGCCGAGGCACCGGCTTCTGGGGCCCGCCGTTCCGCGTCTTCGCACCGAGCGAGATCACCCTGCTCGTGCTCCGCTCCCCGCACGCGTCCACGCGCCCGTCCACGACGTCGTAACCGTCACGGCTGCGCGGGGTTCCGGCACCGCGCCGCACGGCGTCTCGTGGGCACCCTTGCTGGGTCACGTTATTTACTGGGAGCTTGCTGGTACATCACCGTCGCGAGAACGCCATGTCCCTCGCCGCGTCCAGCGCCGTCGCCACCGCGCCCATCAGGACCGCGTCCTCGCCCAGTTCGCCCGCGGAGATCTTCGGGCGCAGCGGTGTGAGCGTGCGCAGGGTGCTGCGCACGACGGGGAGCAGCAGGTCCGCGCTCTGCCCGACACCGCCGCCGAGGACGATCAGGTCCGGGTCGAGGACCGCGGCGGCGGACGCGACGATCAGCGCCAGGTGCTCGCCCTCCGCCTCCACCGCGCGCAGGGCGGCCGGGAGGCCTTCCCGGGCGGCGTCGAAGACGTCGGAGGCGGTGAGAGGGCCCGTCATGCCGTGCTCGCGCGCGGCCACGACGACGGCCTCCGCGGAGACCACGGACTCGGCGTCGGGGCGGGTGCGGCCGGGCCAGGGCAGGAAGCCGATCTCTCCGGCGCCGCCGTGGGCTCCGGTGAACAGTCGCCCCTCGTTGACCACGCCCATGCCCAGACCGGTGCCGATGAGCAGGTAGACGAAGAGCCGGCTGTCCGCGCCGGCACCGAAGGTGTACTCCCCCAGCGCGGCGAGGTTGGCGTCGTTGTGCAGGGCGATGGGCAGGCCGAGGGCCTCGCCGATGCTGTCGGCGAGGCCGGGGCGGCCCCAGCCGGGCAGGTTGCGCGCGTAGCGCACCCGGCGCTTGTCGGCGTCGTACACGCCCGGCGTGCCGATCACGGCGTGGGTAAGCCGGGCGGGGTCGATGCCGGATTCCTCGACGAGGCCGCGGGCCGTGTCGGCGACGAGGTCGGTGAGTACGCCGGAGGTGCGGGCCTCGTTGCGCACGGAGGAGCGGCCGACGACCTGGGCGTCGAGGTCGGCGAGGGCGACGCGGACCCAGCCCCGGCCGATGTCGATGCCCAGGGCGTATCCGGCGGTGGGGTCGGGGGCGTAGAGCACGGCGGAGCGCCCGCGTTCGGGCGAGTGGGTGCCGGCTTCCCGTACCAGACCGGCCTGTTCGAGGGCGGCGAGGGCACTGGAGACCGTGGGTTTGGATAGCCCGCTGTCACGGGCCAGTTGGGCGCGGGAGGCGGGGCCCGCGGTGCGCAGCCGTTCCAGGAGCAGCCGCTCGTTGGCGCTGCGCTGGCGTCGCGGATTCCAGGGCTGCTCCGCGCCCCCGTCAGTGCCGATCACGCGGGTCATTCTCGCACCAGGGGTGTCGACGGCCCTGCCGGGGCTGGGTCGTCCCGCTTGTCCAACACCGCGTCAAACCCTCTGACGAACCCTTGACGTCTATAAGTAAAGGTTCCTAACTTGATCCGCCGAAGGCCCTCACGACGTCCTGTCGGGCCTTCGCCGTACGGATCCCGTCCGCCTCGCCCACACCCGCCCCAGGGAGCCCCCTTATGTCCGGATCCCCGCCCCCCACAGGCGGTTTCGTCCGCCGGATCGGCCTGTTCCAGGCGACCGCGATCAACATGAGCCAGATGTGCGGCATCGGTCCGTTCGTGACGATCCCGCTGATGGTCGCCGCGTTCGGCGGGCCCCAGGCGATCATCGGGTTCGTCGCGGGCGCGGTGCTCGCGCTCGCGGACGGACTCATCTGGGCGGAACTGGGGGCGTCACTGCCGGGCTCCGGAGGGACGTACGTCTATCTGCGCCAGGCGTTCCAGTACCGCAGCGGCCGTCTCATGCCGTTCCTGTTCGTGTGGACGGCGATGCTGTTCATACCCCTGATCATGTCCACGGGCGTGGTCGGCTTCGTGCAGTACCTCGGTTACCTCGCGCCGGGGCTCGGACCGACGGCGGGCGACCTCATCGGGCTCGGCGTCATCGCGCTCGTCGTACTGCTGTTGTGGCGCGGCATCGCGCACATCGCGCGGATCACCACGGTGATGTGGGTGGTGATGATCGTCGCGGTGGCCCTGGTCATCCTCGCCGCCGTCACGCACTTCAGCCCCAACCGTGCCTTCGACTACCCCTCCGGAGCGTTCGACTTCGCGAGCACGGCCTTCTGGGCGGGCTTCGCGGGCGGCCTGACCATCGGCATCTACGACTACCTCGGCTACAACACGGCCGCCTACATGGGCGCGGAGATCAAGAACCCGGGCCGCACCCTGCCCCGTGCCATCGTCTGGTCGATCCTCGGCATCATGGCGATCTACCTGCTGCTGCAGATCGGCGCGCTGGGCGTGATCGACTGGAAGCGCATGCTCGACCCGCACGACATCGCCGCCACGTCGGTCGCCTCCGCCGTGCTGGAGGAGACCTGGGGCAAGGGCGCGGCACAGGTGGTGACGGTCCTCATCCTGATCACCGCGTTCGCGTCCGTCTTCACCGGGCTCCTCGGTGGTTCGCGCGTGCCGTACGACGCGGCGCGCGACCGGGTGTTCTTCCGCGCGTACGCGAAGATGCACCCGCGCCACCAGTTCCCGGTGCTCGGCCTGGCGACCATGGGTGTGATCACGGCCGTCGGGTTCCTCATCGGGCGGCACACGGACCTGGTGACCCTGATCCAGTTGCTGACCACCGTGATGGTGCTCGTGCAGGCGCTCGCCCAGATCGCGGCGGTGACCGTGCTGCGCAAGCGGCAGCCGGCGCTGCCGCGCCCCTACCGGATGTGGCTGTATCCGCTGCCGTCGGTCGTGGCGCTGGTCGGCTGGCTGGTGATCTACGGGTACGCCGACCGCAATGCGCCGGGCCGCCATCCCATCGAGTGGTCGCTGGGCTGGCTGGCGCTGGGCTGTGTCGCCTTCGTGCTGTGGGCCCGCTTCGAGAAGGTCTGGCCGTTCGGCCCGCGCGAGGTCCGCGAGGAGTACCTGGAGGCGGCGGAGAGGGAGCGGCCGGAGCCGGCCCGAGGGTGACGCATCCCTCCGTGCCCCAACTCTCGGCTCTTTGACGGTCACCCTTTTCTGGACAGGCGTCCATGTATGGTGGACACCTGTCCATGTTCCATGAGGGTTCTACGAGGGGTGACGACGCGCATGACGGCGGTCGCGACGGTGCTGGTGGCCTTGGTGGCCGCGCTGCACGCCTATTTCCTGGTGCTCGAGATGTTCCTGTGGCAACGGGCGCCGGGGCGCAAGCTCTCCGGGTTCGACGCGGAGATGGCCCGCGCCACCACCCCACTGGCCGCCAATCAGGGCCTGTACAAGGGCTTCCTGGCCGCCGGTCTCATCTGGGGCCTGCTGGCCGGGGATCCGGTGGGCTTCCCGGTGCGGGTGTTCTTCCTGTGCTGCGTGATCGTCGCGGGGGTGTACGGGGCGGCGACCGCCAACCGTCGCATCCTGTTCGCCCAGGCCCTGCCGGGCGCACTCGCCCTCGGTGCCGTCCTGCTGGCCGGGTGAGGGCGTGAGGCCCGCGGCGGAGGACCCGCGCACCGAGCGCACCCGGAGCAAGCTGCGCGAGGCCCTGCTCGCCGAGTGCGCGGACGGCGCGCTGGCCGAGGTCAGCGTCGCCGCGCTGGTCCGCAGGGCCGGCGTAGGCCGCGCCACCTTCTACACGCACTACGCCGACCTGGAGGCCCTGGCCGTCGACGCCTGCGCGGGGATCGTGCGCGAGGCCGTGGACGCCCTGCACGCCTGGCGGGGCCGACCGGACCCCGCCACGCCACCGCCCGCCCTGGTCGACTTCTTCTCGGGCCTCCCCCGGCACGGCGCGCTCTACCGCGAGTTGCTCCGGCCGGGAGGCGGCGGCCCGCTCGGCCTGGTCCTGCACCGGGACCTGCGCGAGCGCAGCCGCACCGAACGGGCGCTGGCGGGCGCGCCGGAACCGGATCTGGTCGCCTCGGCCGTGGCCGCCGCCTTCGCGGGCGTCTTCGCGGACTGGCTGCACGGCACCATCGAGGGCACCCCCGCGGAAGTCACCGGGCGGGTGTGGCGGCTGCTGATCGCGCTGCACGGCACCCCGCTGCCCTGAGCGGACCAGGCGGCAGCCGGAGACAGGTGGGCGGAACAGCGACTTGTTCAGCTGACTGCATCGAAGGACCAAGTCGCTAGGATGCACCCATGGCACACGTGACCGCGGCCGAGCGCCGCCCCCAGCTGATCAAGGCCGCCATCGCGCTCATGACCCGGGAGGGCGTGGCCGCGGGCAGCACCCGTGCCATCGCCGCGGAACTCGGCGTCGCCCAGGCCACCGTGCACTACACCTTCGGTACGAAGGAGGACCTGTACCGGGCGGTGATGGGGCAGTTGACGCACGACCTGGTCGCACAGGTGGAGGCAGCGGCTCCGACGGGTGCGGGGTTCGAGGAGACGATCGCGGCGCTGGGCACCGCACTGTGGCGCACGGTGCGCGAGCAGCCCGAGAGCCATCAGCTCCTCACCGAGCTGAACATGTTCGCGCTGCGCTCCCCCAAGCTGCAGGAGGCGATCGAAAGCCACTACCGCGAGGCGGGCGAGGTGACGGCGCGACTGATCCAGGCGGCCGCCACGCGCGCGGGGTACACACTGGCCGTCCCCGCCGAGACCGTGACGCGCCTGTTCCTCGCCGGCTTCGACGGGCTGATCCTGCAGCGTCTGTCGCTGCCGGACGACGCGGCCGAACTGCCCGCGCTGCGCGCCCTGGTGTCGAGTGTCGTGGCGCTGGCCGGGGGGAAGCTGGAGCTGGTGGAACTGCCCGCTCTGTGAGCGGGTGCGGGCCGAACGCGCCTTCCTGCATCGCAGGCGAGAGCTGTAACGGCCCCACTCCGTACGGCGAACACCGAAGTGGGGCCTGTCCGGACACCGCTGTACGGTGTCCGGCCAGGCCCCTTCCGGCGGTCCGGGCGGTCAGCCCGCCCAGACGTCCTCCACGTAGGTCCCCGACTCCGTCATGGCGGTCAGCCAGTCCTCGGCCACAGCCGCGTCCGCGCCCGTGCGCTCCCGGTAGACGGCCTTGAACGCGTCGCGGACCGCGGGTGCCATCCGCCGCCCGTCGCCGCACACGTACACCCGGCCTCCGGCTTCCAGGACGCGCCACACCTCGGCACTCTCTCGGGCGATGCGGTCCTGTACGTAGCGCACGCCTCCTTCGGGAGCCCGGGAGAACGCGGGCCGCATGCTGACCGCCCCCGCCTCCTGCGCCCGAGCGAACTCGTCCTGGTGCAGGTAGTCGACGTCGGGGTGGTCGCAGCCGAAGTAGCACAGCAGGGTGCCCGTGGAGCCGGTGTGCGCCCGGTCGAGGACGGCGCCCCGGAAGGGCGCCAGGCCCGTGCCGGCGCTCACCAGGATCACCGGCACCGTCTCGTCCTGGGGCAGACGGAAGGCGTCCGCGCACGGCAGTACGCGCGCGTGGACCACGTCTCCGGCTCGTACGGTCGCCAGGTAGTGGGAGCCGACCCCCTGGAACTCGCCCTCCCCCGCGCGGTGGGGTGCCGCGAGCAGCGAGACCATCAGCTCCACCTCGCGCGGAGCGGCCTGCGCGGAGGAGGAGATCGAGTAGTGGCGGGGGCGCAGGACCGGAAGGAGCTCCAGGAATCGCTCGAAGGGCAATTCACAGGCGCGGTAGCGCTCCAGGAGGTCCAGGACGCTCACTCGCGCGTCGGTGACCCGCTCGCGGAACGCGTCGCTGTCCGAGGCCGCGAGTGCGGCCAGCGGGACGCGCTCCGGAGGGCACGCCGTGTGGGCGGCGAGGAGTGCGACCTGGGCGGGCTCGGCGGGCTCCTGGAGTTCGACGAACTCCGTCAGCAGGGTGCGCAGGGTCAGTGGACGGTCCACGGGCAGGGCGGCGCGGCTGCGGCGGCGCGCGCTCAGCCGTACCGTGCGGTCCAGGTCGAGCCCGAAGCGGTCGGCGACCCGCCGCACCAGTTCCCGGGGGTTGCGCGGCAGGACGGCGAGGTGGTCGCCGGTGCGGTACGTGACTCCCTCGGGCAGCCGCAGCCTCAGGTAGCGCTTGGAGCGGCCCAGCGGGTGCTCCACGTCGACCAGTTCACGGGCTTCGACGACCTCCATGGGGCGGACGCCGTGGCGGGCCGCCAGGTCACCGGTGACGCGGTCGGGGGCGTCCTCCAGGACGTACAGGCCGTCCTCGCCACTGTCCGGTGCCTGCGTGTCGTCCGGGGCGCCGGACGTCGTCTCCCCCTCGCCGTACTGGTCGAGCAGTACGGTCCACAGGTCGGTGCTCCAGCGGTCGACGGCGGAGGCGAAGTCGCCGGAGGCGTCGGCCTCGGCACGCTCCAGTAGTGGCGTGGCCCCGGCGGCGCGCAGGCGCTCGTCGATCAGGGTGGGGACGCGCTGGTAGGTGGCGGCCCAGTTGCGGTCGCCGACGCCGAGGACGGCGTACCGCAGTCCGTCGAGCGAGCCGGGTCGCAGCTCGTCGAGCCGGGCGACGAACCGGGCGGCGTCGTCGGTGGGACGGCCGTTGTAGGAGGCGGCGGCGATGACCACCGGACCGTCGGCGTCGGTGAGACGGCCGGCCCAGTCGTCGAGCGGGGAGACCGCGGTGGTGAAGCCGTACTCGTCGCCCTCTGCGGCCAGGTCGTGGGCGATGCCCGTACAAGTGCCCAGGTTGGAGCCGTGCAGCAGGGTGAGGGAGGTCGTACGGGCGCGACGGCGCCCTCGGGTGTCCGGCGTCGGCGGTGTGACCGGGAGGGTGGGGCCCTGCGGCGCGGACGGGCGTCGTTCCGCGGAGGTGCGGCGGGCGAGTTGCAGGGTGAAGCCGTCGGGCTTGAGGGTGAGCGTCTGCTTGACCTTCAGTTCGTAGTCCGCGTGGTCGATCAGCCGGTAGCGGTGGACCAGGAGGCCGAGCAGCAGGGTGGCCTCGTGCAGGGCGAACTGCCGTCCGATGCAGGCCCGCTCTCCGCTGCCGAAGGGCTTGAAGAGGTGTACGGGGCGGGCTGCCTCGCGCTCCGGCGTGAAGCGCTCGGGGTCGAACAGCTCGACGTTCTCGCCCCAGGCAGGGTCGCGGTGCAGGGCGGGCGTCAGCACCATCAGCGTCTCTCCCTTGCGCACCTGGTGGGTGCCGCCGATGACGGTGTCCTCCAGGGGCTCCAGGGCGAAGGCGGGGGCGGTGGGCCACAGCCGCAGGCTCTCGTTGAGGACCTGGCGCAGATAGGTGAGCTTGCCGATGTCGCCGTAGGAGGGATCAGGGCTGTCGGTGTCGCCCCACAGTGCGTCCACTTCGGCCTGTGCGCGGGCCAGGACGGCGGGGTGCTTGGTGAGGTAGTGCAGGGCGAACGCCAGGGCACCGCTGGTGGTTTCGTGCCCGGCGATCAGGAAGGTGATCACCTGGTGGCGGATGTTGACGTCGTCCAGCGGCTCGCCGGTCGTGGTGTCGCGCGTGTGCAGCATGCGGCCGAGGAGGTCGTCGGTGCTGGTGTCACCGGAGGCCCTGCGGGCCCGGATGACCTCGTCGACGAGGTCGGTCATCAGCGCCGCGTCCTTGCGGAACTGTTCGGCGCGCTTCCAGCGGAAGAGTTCGGTACCGGGGATGGACTCTCCCTTGAGCTGCGTGTGGCCCAGGGCGCGGCCCATGGCGTCGACGAAGGGGTGGAGGTCGTCGCGGCCGAAGGAGCCGAAGTCGTAGTCGAAGCCGCACAGTCCGATGGTGTCGAAGGTGAGCCGGGTCATGTCGTCGGCCACGTCCACCGGCCCTGCCCCCACGGCCCTGTCCCACTTGCCGACCAGCGAACGGGCGACGCGCAGCATGGTGGCGTGGTAGCCGCGCATCGCACCGAGGGAGAACGCGGGCAGCAGGATGTCGTGGGCCTTCTGCCAGTTGGGCTCGTCCCGGTAGGCGGTGAACAGGCCGTCGCCGGCGATCTGACGGATCTCGACGAGGTCGGCGTGCACGTTCTTGCGGAAGCGCGTCTCGTCGCAGAGTTCGGCGACCAGGTCGAGCCCGCCGACGAGGACGGTCTCGGAGCCGAAGGCACGGACCCGGAAGACCGGGCCCAGTTCCTTCACCTCGTTCATCAGGTGGCGCAGCCCCTCGGCGCCGCTGGGGATGTCGAGGGCGTGGCCGATCAGGGGCAGCGCGGGGCGCTCGGGGATGGGGCGGATGCCGGTGCGGGGGCGGGAGTCGGTGGCGCGTGCGGGAGACGTGGGGGCGAGCGTCATGGGAATGCCTTTCGTTCCGTACCGGTCGGCCTCGGGGCCTGGAGCGCGTGTCGTGCAACCGCTGTCGACCATGAAGTTACATTCGACTTTGTCACCTGACAATGTCGTACGACTGTGTTGCATGACACGGTCAGTTCGCACAACCTCTTGGGTGAAGTGGGCGTCAGGGCCGGAGGGTTGGGTTCCGCTCCTGCGGGACGAGCACACCCCGACAGGGGGCCGCGATACGGTCGCCGCATGCCTGAAGCCCGGTTGACCACGCCCTCGTACCTCGTCCTCGGCATCATCGAAAAGCTCGGCGAGGCAAGTCCGTACGACGTGAAGGTCGAGGCGGCACGGACGGTCGCACCCTTCTGGTCGGTGCCGCACGCACAGGTGTACGCGCAGTGCGACCGGCTCCTGGAGGCCGGGCTGTTGTCCCAGGCACGCCAGGAGGGCGGGCGGAACCGGCGGTTGATGAGCCTCACCGAGGCGGGCCGCGAGGCGTTGCGGGGCTGGCTGGAGGACCCGGCGTTCGTGCCGGTCGAGGCGCGTGAACGGGGCATCCTGAAACTGTGGTTCGGGGCGCGCCCCGGCACCATCGCACCCGTTCAGCTGTCGGAGCACGAGCGCACGCTCACCGAGTACGAGGGCCTCGCCGAGAGCGTGGGAGAGCTGCTCACGCGCGGCCAGCGCGAGGCGCTCGAGTTCGGCATCCGGTACGAGCGGATGATGGTCGACTTCTGGCAGTGGGTGGAACACCGGGAGGACTGACTGCCGGTCGCCACGCGCGTGCGCCTCTCCGTCGCTACGCGCGCGTGGCCGGCAACCACCTTGCCCTCGCGCACCTGTTGACCCCGATGACGGCGGAGCCTTACGTTCTCGATAGTCCAGAAAGGACTATGGGGCGCTGAGTGCTGGGCCCCGACCGCCGAGCGGGGAGAAGACACCGTGAGCCGTCTCAGGGAGGTCGTCCACCGGGTCACCTGGGGGCGCGCCGCGATCGTCACGGTGGTGGCGGTGTGCGTCGGCTACGCGCCCGTCGCCATGACGGAACTATGGCCCTACGCGCGCCCGGGCGCGCCCGCGTTCGGCGAGTGGTTCCTCTCGAAGACGGTGTCCCCCGCATACGTGGCGGAGGCCCTCAAGACACGGATCGGGCCCTACGGGCGCAGCCTGGTGCCGATGATCGTGCACTCGGTGCTCGGCGGTGCGCTGATGCTGCTCGGACCGCTCCAACTGCTCTCGGCGGTACGACGACGGCCCCGACTGCACCGCTGGTCCGGCATCGCCTTCGCGGTGACCGTCTACGTCTCGATGGCGGGCGCGGGTACGTACCTGGCGCGCACCGCGCCCCAGGACGCCTTCAGCGGCTCCGCGTTCTGGATCATCCTCGCGACCATCCTGGTGGGGACGGTCCTGAGCGTGACGTTCGGCATTCTGGCCGCCGTGGGCCGCTTCCCCGGCCTGCACCAGCGGTGGATGCTGCTCTGCTACGGCTACTTGATGACGGCACCCCTGCTCCGCTTCGAGTGGGGCGGGCTGCCCCTGCTGATGCCCGGCCTGTCGATGGAGGACGTCAACCGGGTCGCGATCATGCACCTGGGGTCCGTCGTGGTGTTCGGCTCGCTGCTCGCCTCGCGCGCGTGGGACCGTCGGCGCGGACCTCGGACGATCGCGGAGGGTACGCGCACCTGGGCGCCCTGGCCCGTCCTCGCAGTGGCGCACGTGGTGGCCGCAGCGGCGCTCGCGTGGGTGGTCGGCGACCATCTGGAGCGTGGCGCCCAGGGGGTGCGCCTGCTCACGGCCTACCTGGTCCCCTACGCCGTCGCGTACGCCGTGATGGTGCTGCGGCTGCGCGGGGCGGGGCGCGAGGGCCGGACCTGGGCGCGCGAGGAGTGGGGGCTGCACCTCGCGTGCCTGTGCCTGGCGCCCGCGTTCTCCGTCGGTGCGGCGGTGCTGTTCGAACGGTCGATGGGGCTGGACCACGCGACGGCGGTGTCGGCCGGCGTGAGCATCGGCTGCGGGGTGCTGGCGTTCGCGGCGACGATCCTGGTGAGCCTGCGGGTGATGTACGAACGGGAGTTGGCGAAGCGGGCGCTCGCACCGACTGCCTCCGGCGTCGTCGAGTCGCCCTCTTCACACCCCGTACAGGCTTCACACCCCGTACAGGTTGAGGCTTCGACTCCGGCGGCGGCGCGGATCACGGACGGGGAGCCGGTACGGGGATGAACGGCGAGGCGGGAACGGCGAACGAGGCGGCGGTTCCGGCGACGGACGAACGGAGCCGGGCCGTGGACCCGGAGGATCGTGAGACGGGTGGCGACGTGACCGACGGGATGGCCGGTGCGCGGCACGGGTCCGCGGCAGCGGGCGTCGTGGAGCCCGGGCCGGGCGGGCGTCCGTTGAGCGTCGGGCTGACGATGCTGGCGGTCGTCGTGGCGGTGGTCAGCATGACCACCGGCGGGGCCATGGCCGTCTCCGGGCTCTTCGGGTACGCCTTCGGCCCCTGGCGGTCGCCCGAGGCTCTGAGCCCGGGGCTGATCGGGGCGGCGATGCTGGGCGTGGTGCCCGCGCTCTTCACGCTCGGCCGGGCACGGGCCTGGGAGGAGGCACGCACACTGGTGCTGCCGGTGGTCGTGGTGCTGGTCGGCACGTTCGCGGTGAGCCTGCTCAACGGCGGCGATCTCCACGTGGCCCGGGGCGGGTCGGTGGTCCTGGTGCTGTTCAGCATCGGCTGGGTCGGCGTGCTCGGTGTACTCGCGCTGTGTGCGGTGGTGACGCTGGCGCTCCAGTACGTCCGGCCCGCCGGGCCACCCGGCGCCCGGGTGGCACCACTGCCCGGGTGGACGAAGCCGTTCCTGGCGGTCCTGGGCGCGGGCTGGCTGGGTGCGGGCGCCGGCCTGCTGGGGATGCCCGGGTTCTGGGGGCAGTTCGTGCCGTGGTCGACGAGCCGCGCCGACGCGCAGGGCCTGGGGGTGTGGGCGCTGGCGATGGGCATCGGAGTTCTCGGCTCGCTCGCCGAGGACGACCTGGCACGCTCCCGGCCCGCGCTGCTGGCGGTGCCGGGGGTGGCCGCGGTGGCCGCAGTGGTACTCGCCGCGAACGCCTCGGCCGTGGACTGGGCGTCGGGTGGCGCCTTCTCCCTCGTGTCCCTGCTGGCCGGCCTGATGTCCACGGGCCTGATCGGGCGGTGGCTGCTGGCGCGGCAGGAAACGTCGAAATCGGCGGCGCCTGAAGCCGGTTCGGGTTCGGGCTCCGGGCCCGCGGCGCCCGGGAGCGAGTCCGGCTCGGGCTCCGGGCCCGTGGCACCAGGGGCCGGCTCCGGCTCCAGGCCCCTATAACGGGGACGGCCGAGTGGCACCACTCCCCCGTCTCCGGCGCCATGCGACTGCGGCAAAAAGCCGTCTGGCACCGGCGTGACCTTGACTTTCACGGGGTTGGCGCCACGAATGGCCAGTTGGCGCCATCCAGCCCCACCCCCCCTTGTCCTGGTGCCATCGTGATGCCATGCTGGCGTCATGGACCTCACGCCCTACGTCACCCAGCTCCGCAACGAACTCGCGGTCGCCGCGGACGCCGGAGGGGACGAAGCTCGCGCCCTGGCCGAGCGCCTCACGTCCCCCCTGGAGTCCGCCGTCAGGCTCACCCTGCTCAGTGCCCTGTCCAGCGCCATGGACGAGGTGACTCGCGAACTGGCTCCGGGGTCGGTGGACGTGAGGCTCCGCGGCCTGGACCCCGAGTTCGTGGTGACACCACCCCCCACTCACGGGCCCGACTCCATGCCGGGCACGGGAGCGGCGCCGGCCCCGTCACCAATGGCCCCGGCCGCCTCGCCCGACGGCGATGACGGGGGAACGGCCCGCATCAACTTCCGCCTGCCCGCCCACCTCAAAGCCCGCGTCGAGGACGCGGCCGGCCAGGAGGGCCTGTCGGTCAACGCCTGGCTGGTCCGAGCGGTGGCCGCAGCCCTGGAGCCGGGCGCACCCGCCCGCTCGACGGGCAACCGCTCCGCATGGAGCGGCCAGAGCTTCACCGGCTGGGTCCGCTGACCCGACCCGCCCCACCCCGCGTCCGGCCCTCATGACCGCCCTTGTCGCGGCGCCCACGACCGGCAAGGCCGTGGCCATGGCGACGGCCTTGTCGCGGCGCCCACGACCGGCAAGGCCGTGGCCATGGCGACGGTCGGGAAGTGATCTTCGAGAGGGGGTGTGTCCAGCGGATGCGGGGCAAGGAGGGTTCGAGCCGCCGGAGGGGCGGAGGAACGGTCTCAGGTGACCGTCGGGGGGCCGTGGCGACGGGGCACCCCGGCGGGGCTGGGTCGGGGCTCGTACTGGATACTCGCTCCTCGCCATCGGGCAACGCGTCGGCCGGCGGGCAGGGGCGTCATCACGCAGAGCAGTTCGGGGAGAGTCCACCATGACCGCGACCGGCGTCGAACCGGAGCAGCGCGCCCACCACGGTGCGTGGCGCGCCTGGCTCCTGGAGGGGCTGAGCGAGCAGACGGCCCGTCACCCCGGGCCGCACGGAACCACGTCGGCGGAGCACAAGGGCCACAGGTGGTGGCGGGTGATGTGCCTGACGGGCGTGGACTACTTCTCCACCCTCGGCTACCAGCCGGGCATCGCCGCCCTCGCCGCCGGGCTGCTCTCGCCGGTGGCGACACTGGTGCTGATCGGCCTCACCCTGCTGGGCGCGCTGCCCGTGTACCGGCGGGTCGCCAAGGAGTCGCCGCACGGCGAGGGGTCGATCGCGATGCTGGAGCGGCTGCTGCCGTGGTGGGCGGGGAAGGTGTTCGTCCTGGTGCTGCTGGGATTCGCGGCGACCGACTTCATCATCACCATCACGCTCTCCGCGGCGGACGCCACCGCGCACGCGGTGGAGAACCCGTTCGCGCCGCACTGGATGGAGGGCGGCAACGTCTGGATCACGCTGCTGCTCATAGCAGCGCTCGGCGCGGTGTTCCTGAAGGGGTTCCGCGAGGCGATAGGCGTGGCGGTGGTGCTGGTGGCCACGTACCTCTGCCTGAACGTGGTGGTGCTGGCAAGCGCCGCCTGGCACGTCGTCAGCGAGCCCAAGGTGATCGGCGACTGGACGGGGGCGATGACGGCCGAGCACTCCTCACCGCTGGCGATGGTCGCGGTGGCACTGCTGGTCTTCCCGAAGCTGGCGCTGGGCATGTCGGGGTTCGAGACGGGCGTGGCCGTGATGCCCCAGGTGCGGGGGGACTCCTCGGACACGTACGAGAACCCGGCCGGGCGGGTGCGAGACACGCGGAAGCTGCTCACCACCGCGGCCGTGATCATGAGCTGCTTCCTGGTGCTTTCGAGTCTCGCGACGACGATGCTGATACCCCAGGAGGCGTTCAAGAGCGGCGGGCCGGCGAACGGGCGGGCGCTGGCCTATCTGGCGCACCAGTACCTGGGTGAGGCCTTCGGGACGGTCTACGACGTGTCCACGATCTGCATCCTGTGGTTCGCGGGGGCTTCGGCGCTGGCAGGGTTGCTGAACCTGGTGCCGCGCTACCTGCCCCGGTACGGCATGGCGCCGGAGTGGGCGCGAGCGGTGCGGCCGCTGGTCCTGGTGTTCTTCGTGATCGCCGTGTCGATCACCCTGTGGTTCAACGCGGACGTGGACGCGCAGAGCGGTGCGTACGCGACCGGCGTACTGGTCCTGATGCTGTCCGCGGCGTTCGCCTCCACGGCGGCGGCACGGCGCAGCGGGCACCGGGGGGCCACCGTGGGGTTCGCCGTGGTCACGGCAGTGGTGGCGTACACACTGGTGACCAACGTGGTGGAGCGGCCGGACGGACTGAAGATCGCGCTGCTGTTCATCGTGGCGATCCTGCTGACGTCATTCGCCTCCCGGGTGCACCGGGCCTTCGAGTTGCGGGCCGCCGACGTCACGTTCGACGACACGGCGCTGCGGCTGGTCGACGCGGCGGCCGAGGCGGGGCCGCTGCGGATCATCGCCAACGAGCCGCAGGAGCACAGCACGCTGGAGTACCGGGTGAAGGAGTACAGCCAGCGGGAGGAGACGCACATACCCGAGGGCGGCCCGGTGCTGTTCCTGGAGGTGGTCATCAAGGACTCCTCCGACTTCACGACGGACCTGGAGGTGCACGGCGTCGAGAAGCACGGGGTGCGCATCCTGCGGGTGCGGGGAGCGGGAGTGCCCAACACGATCGCGGCGGTGCTGATGCAGCTGCGCGAGCGCACCGGGCAGGTGCCGCACGTGTACTTCAACTGGACAGAGGGACATCCGGTCAGCCATCTGCTGAGGTTCCTGGTGTTCGGCGACGGCGAGGTCGCGCCGGTCACCCGTGAGGTCCTGCGCCGCGCGGACTCCAATCCGAAGAGCAGGCCGAGGGTCCACGTGGGATGAGGGAGGGGGCGTGGGTTGAGGTAGCGGTCGGGGGCGTCCGCCGGGGCGCGTCCGAGGAGCGGACGTCCGCGAGCGCGCGCTGTCGTGCTCGTACCGGCGCTCCGGCCGCGACGCGCGCCGCTCGTGCGGGTGAGGGTCCGCCGGAGGGAGTTACGGGGGCGGCGGCCGGGTCTACCATGCGAAGCCGGGACCAGTGCCGTGCACACAATGCCGTGCACACAGACGACGCCGTCTGACCGGGCGGCGGGAATGAGCTGCCTTGAGCCCTCTCCTCGCGGAAGGCCAACTCGCCTTACAGCTCGACGAACTTGGGCTGAACGCGGGTGACGTGGTGCTCGTCCACACGTCGCTCAGGGCGGTCGGGCCGGTCGAGGGTGGAGGAGAGGCCGTGCTGCGGGCCCTGCGGTCCGTACTCGGGCCGGAGGGCACCGTCGTGGTCCCCACCTTCACCTCCGCCAACTCCGACACCTCGCCCGCCTACCGCGAGCGTGTGCAGGGGCTGAGTGCCGAGGAGGTGCGGCACGTACGGGACAGCATGCCGCCGTTCGACCCGGAGACCACGCCGTCGACACAGGTGGGGGTGTTTCCCGAGATCGTGCGCCGGGCGCCGGGGGCGCTGCGCAGTGCCCATCCGCAGACGTCGTTCGCCGCGCTCGGCCCGCACGCCGAGAAGATCCTCTCCGACCACCGCCCCGACTGCCACCTCGGCGAGGACTCCCCCCTGGCGCGGCTCTACGAACTACGGGCGCGCGTACTGCTCCTCGGTGCGGGCTTCCACCGCTGTACGGCCTTCCACCTGGGCGAGTACCGGGTGCAGAGCCCGCCGCGCCGCACGTACAGCTGCGTGATCCGGGAACGGGGGCGGCGGCGCTGGTGGTCGTACGAGGACGTGGACCTGAGCGACGAGGTCTTCGGGGAGGTCGGCGCGGACCTGGTGCGTGGGGTGACCGGGCGGAGCGTACGCAGCGGTACGGTCGGTGCGGCGCGGTGCCATCTGTTCGGCGTCGACGAAGCCGTCGACCACGCGAGGGACTGGTTCCCGCTGCACCGCTGAGCCCCGACCTCAGCCTGGCCTGGCCCCTGATCCGACCCGGTCCGGCCGCTTGCAACGGGGTCGCAACCTCGCGTGTGGTTCAACTGGCCCATGGCGAAGGACGACGTACCGCGCGTGGAGGTCACCGAGGCGGCAGCCGGGCTGTTGCGGCGGTTGACGGAGCTCCACGGTCCGCTGATGTTCCACCAGTCGGGCGGCTGCTGTGACGGCAGCGCCCCCATGTGTTACCAGGACGGGGAGTTCCGTACGGGCTCCTCCGACGTGTTGTTGGAGTCGCTCAGTGTGGAAGGGGTCGAGAAGCCCGTGCCGTTCTGGATGTCGGTGTCGCAGTACGAGGCGTGGAGCCACACCCGGCTGATCGTCGACGTCGTCGAGGGGCGCGGCAGCGGTTTCTCGCTGGAGGCGCCGGAGGGGGTTCGTTTCCTCATTCGTTCCCGTCTCGTCGGCACCTAGTGCCGCATCAGGCAACGTTCGCCCCAACATGGGGCTGATGAGTGGTTGTTGGTTGCCAGAATGGTGGGATGGCCGAGCGTGTGCGGGT
>NZ_JBEOYE010000035.1:0-89225 GCF_040296945.1 Streptomyces sp. NPDC001941
GCATTGCTCAGTTCATGCCGACGCACCATGCCAGGCCCCTGCCCGGAACAGCAGCAGATCCACCCTCCGGACAAGAGCCATCAGACACGCCCTAGGCGGACGCAGAGAGCGGAACGGGCCGCACCCCACGAAGGGGGTGCGGCCCGTCAGTACCCAGCAGTTCGGCTCGGTCGAACAGCCCGCTTCAGCCCAACCGTCCGGCCGGGTCGAACCATCCCGCTCAGCCCAGCGATTCGGTGGCGGTGCGCCTGATCCTCTTGGTCCGGCCCGACGCCGCCAGGACGCGTAGCACTGCCGCGTCGCCCTGGACCGCCGCTCGCAGCTGCAGCCAGTCGCTCCACTCGTCGATGGCGTCGGGCAGCCGCTCGGGTGCCAGCCGCCCCGAGCGGAGGTCCTCCAGGGTCTCCAGCTCCCGCGCCCGGCGCTCGCTGAAGCCGCGGACCTCCGGCGCCAGCGCCTGTACCCACGCGTCCCGCTCGTCGCGGGGGAGGTCCTCCAGGACCGCGCCGACGACGCCGGAGGCGACCCCGTGGTCGGATTCCGCGGTCACGGCGGCCAGCAGGAACGGCCTGGCCTCCCGTGACGTGAGGACGGACCGGTAGAGATCCCAGCGGACGTGTCCGTCGGCGGCGTCGGACACGGGCGTCCCGCGGTGCTCCTCCAGACGCGTCAGGGCCGCACGCAGTTCGGGCGACGGTTCAGCATCCGCCATTGGCCTTGAACCTTTCCATCGCGACCCGGATGTTCTCCCTGATCGTACGCAGGTTGTTGTCGACGACGGCCTTCTGCAGGCGGGAGAGCTCGCCGTCGCCCGCCAACGGCCTGCCGTTCTGGCCGATCCGCACCTCCGTGCCCTTGCCCTTGACGTGCGCGTGCGGCGGGGCGTGGTCGTTGGAGTAGATCTGGATGGTGACGCCGCCTTCGTTGACGATCGTGCCGACCCCCGGGAAATCAGAGGCGGTGGCGGCACGGACCGCCGCTGTACCCACCAGCGCGACGGACGACGCCGTCGCCGCCGGTGCGGCGGACGCCGTGCGCAGGGCGACGGACTTGGGCTTGACCGGGCAGGCGTGCCCCTTGCCCTTCTTGGCGTCGTCGACGATCTTGCGGAACTTGTCCAGAGTCCGCTTGGCCTTGACGGACTTCTCCAGGAAGCCGCCGATGCCGCTGGCGACCCGGACGACGGCCTTGCCGACCGAGTACGCCTTGGAGACCGGGACGATCTTCACGAGCGTCCACAGGCAGCTCTCGATGTCGAACTCGCTGAAGCAGCGCTCCAGGTCGCGGTAGCCGATCTCCTCCAGGAGGATCTCGCCGCCATTGGCCTTGAGCCAGTCGAGGATGCCCTCGCCTGCCAGCGCCTTCGCGGCGCGGAAGTCCGCGACGCACTCCTCGCCGCACTCACGGCGCAGGAGTTCCTCCTCGTCGGCGGTCAGGTCCTCGCCCGTGCCGCCGCCGTTGGCCTCGACGCGCTCCTTGACGGCC
The DNA here is from genome assembly GCF_040296945.1 of Streptomyces sp. NPDC001941. NCBI lineage: Bacteria > Bacillati > Actinomycetota > Actinomycetes > Kitasatosporales > Streptomycetaceae > Streptomyces > Streptomyces sp. NPDC001941. The sequence continues at coordinate 1,486 of NZ_JBEOYE010000035.1, forward strand.
GCGCGCTCGCGCTCTCGCTCCTCGGCCTCGGCGCGGTCGGCGGCCTTGTCCGCCGCGGTGGCGTCCTCCACCGCGTGGGTGGCCGCGCTCTCGGCCGCGGTGGCGTCCGTCTCGGCCTGCGTGGCGGTCGCCCGGGCGCTGCTCGCGTCGCCCTCCGCGGCCGTGGCGCTGGCGCGGGCACCTGCCGCGTCGCGCTCGGCGTCGGTGGCTTCCCGGTCGGCCGCGGCCGCCTCCGACTCGGCGTCGTTGGCCGCCACGGACGCGTAGACGGCGTCGGCGCCGGCGGCCGCGTCGTACTTCTGAGCGTTGGCGTCGGCCTTCTTCGCCGCCTCGGCGGCCTTGTCGGCCTCGGCGGCGGACGCCCGTGCCGCCGCGGCGGACTGCAGGGCCTTGGTCGCGTCCGCGGCGGCGTTGGCGGCTGCCTGGAGGGCGATCTTGGCGTCGTCACTGGCCTTGTCCGCCAGGGCCTTGGCCTCCGCGGCCGCCTTGGCGGCCTCGTCGGCCTTCGCCTTCGCGGCGGCAGCCTGCTGCTCGGCCATCGTCTTGGAGGTCTGGCCCACCAGCACCGCGAAGGCGGCGGAGGTGTCGGTCTCGCGGTAGGGGCCACCGACGGTGATGGCCTGGTCGGCCGCGACGGTGACGGCGTTGGCGGCGTCCCGGGCCCCGGCGGCGGCCTGCCCCGCGGCGAGGGCGAAGCCGGCGGTCTTGGCGGCCCACGCGGCCGTCTGCGCGGCCTCGTTCTTGGCGGCGGTCGCTTCCTGACGGGCCTTGACCGCGGCCGCCTGCGCCTTCTTGGCCTCCGCCTCGGCGTTGCGGGCGTTGGTCCTGGCGGCGGCGGCAGCGTCGATGGCCTCGGCGGCCGCGGCGTGCGCGGTCGCGGCCGCGGCGTGCGTGGTGAGGTACGCGGACCACGCGGAGTCGGCCGCGGCGCGCGAACGGGAGGCCGCCGCGGACGCCCGGGTCGCCGCGGCGCGCGCGTTGACGGCTGCGTCCGAGGCGTCGTTGGCGGCCGCACGGGCACGGCCGGCGGCACCCGTGGCCTCGTTCGCGGCGCTGCGGGCCTCGGTCGCGGCCTGTCGTGCCTCCCCGGCGCTGGTGGTGCCCTCGGCCGCCGCGGCCGCGGCTTCCAGCGAGGCGGCGCGGGAGGCCTTGGCGTCCTTGTCGCGTTCGGCGGCCTCGGCCGTGGAGCGGGCGAGCGCGGCCCGCGCCTCGGCGGCTTCGGCGGCCTCGCGCCGGTCGGCGGCGGTGGCGCCCGCGGTCTCGGCGGTGGTGCGGGCGTTGCCCGCGGCGGTGCGCTCGGTCTGCGCGCGCTCGGCCGCCGTGGCGGCCTTCTGACGCTCGCTGGTGGCGAGGGCGTGCTCCCGGGCGGCGTTGGCCTTCTCGGTCTCGGCGATGCCGCGCTGGCGCTTGGCCTCGGCGGCGCCGGCCTTCGCCGTCTGCTCCGCCGACTCGGCGGTGGCCTGGGCGCTCTTCGCCTTCGTGGCGTTGGCGGCGGCCTCCTTCGCCTGGGCCTCGGCGGCCGTGGCGGCGGCCTTCGCCTGGGCGGCGGCCTCCAGGGCGGCGGTCTTGCGGAACTCGGTGTTGAGGGCGTGCGCCTGCGTCTGGCTGAGTGCGTACAGCGCACCGCTGTCGGCGACGGTCGCCTTTGCCGCGTTGGACGCGGTCAGCGCCGTCTTGGCGGCGGCCTGCGCGGCCGCGTACGAGGCCTTGGTCACCTGGACGGACTGCTGGGCGTACATCAGGCCGCGGCCGCGCGGCAGCTTGGCCTGGTCGGCGATCGACCACGCGGCGGCCTGCTCGGAGGCAGCCTTGTCGGCGGCCGTCTTGGCGCGGCCGACCGCGGCATTGGCTACGGCCACCTGGTTGGCGGCGGCGTTGCGGGCCGCGTTGAGGTCCGCGGTCGCCTTGGTGAACTCGGCCGGCTTGGGGTAGTTCAGGTCGTTCTTGTGGCCGAGCCAGTACTTCTGCCAGTACAGGATCTGGTCGGCCTGCCACGCCTGGCGCATGCCCTCGACCATCGCGTCGGTGGCGGTGCGCAGCTCCTTGGCCGCCGCCGTCTCGGCGGTCACGATCTCCTTGCGCTGCGCGGCCTGTCCGGCGTACTCCGCCTCCCACTCCGCGTGCGCCTGCACGACCACGCCGGACAGGGCCCGGTAGTGGTCGACCGGGTTGGCGCTGTCGCAGCCCGCCCAGGCGAGCTTCAGGTTCTCCACCTCGATGCGGAACTCCGCGGAGTCCGGTTCGGGAGCCTTGGTGGGGAACCCGCCGAAGCGTAGGAAGGTCGCGATGTCGTTGGCCGCGCCCTTCTTGCCGGAGAGGCGGTCGAAGAGCTCGTCCCCGGCGAAGGGCTTGTAGGCGGTGGCCCAGTCGTCGTCGGGCGTCGAGAGGCCGTCGAAGATCTGCTGTGCTTTGTCCTGCGCGGTCTTGCCCGCCCGGGGGACGGGGCTGTCCCACGTCTTGTAGTACAGCTCGGGCTGCTGGCGCAGCGTGAACGCCAGGATGTCGCCGCCGAACTCCGGGGCGTGGTAGTCACGGCCGCCGGAGGAGTTCACGTGCGCGTACGGCTTGTTGGTCGCGTCCAGCCTGGCCTGGCGGTCCGTGAAGGCACTGCCGTAGGCGAGGCCCGCGGCCTTGTCGCGGTCCTGGGCCTCGCCGAGCGTGCCGAGCGTCCAGTCCGCCACGACCTGGCGCAATCCGGAGTCCGGTCCGGCCAGGGTGTCGCGGGCATGGGTCTTCATCTCCGGCCCGCCGTAGTGCACGGCCCGCGCGACCTGGCAGCGGTCGCCGCGGGCCTGGGCACCGAGGCTGATGCGCACGGTCCGTTCGTACGGATTCGTGGGGTGGTCGCCGGGTTCCTCGGCGGCGGCCGGTGCGGCGGTCACCAGACCGCCGACGATCGCGACCGCGGTCGCCAGGACGACGCCCGAGGTCAGGGCCCTTCCCGGGCCGGTCCGTCCGGCCCTGCGCCATCGGGACGGAAGCAGTGTGTGCACGTCTCTTGCCTGTCTGATCGAGTAAAGGGATCAGCCCGGGGGAGACGGCGGCATGAGGAATGAGGAACGGCCGTGTGGCACTCGGCGGTCCGCGTGCTCGGGGACCGAAGCCGGTGCCGAGCGTGACGAAGGCGGCCAACAGCGCGCTGAAGGTGACGGGTTGATGCGGCGCGACCGATTGGTGGGTGCTTCGTACGGAGTTTGTTCCTTGCCTTCCCCCCAAGGCCCGCAGATCATTGCACGCGCCACGTAGTAAGTAAAGGGAATCTCAAGGTCCGCCCAAGAAGCCCAAGTCGGTGCGGTGAGGCCGGGGTTGCGGAGCGGCTCCACTCCGTTCGCGGCGGTAACTCGCCGTGCACGCAAGGCGTGAAGGCGTGACGGGTCACGCCCCCGCGACCACCCCCGGCCGCGCCCACCGCTCCTCGGCGAGCACGGTCAGGGCCCGTAGCGCGGCGGTCGGCTGCCGGTCCTTGTGGAGCACCAGGTGCACCCCGAGCACCGGATGGCACGTCCACGCCAGCGGGACCAGTTCCCCGCGCTGGATCTCGTCGGCGACCGCCGCCGCCGGCAGCAGCGCGAGCCCGAGTCCGGCCGCCGCGCACCGCTTCAGCGCCTCGGTGCTGACGAACTCCATCGCGGCGGGCCGGACTTCGGCCCGTGCCAGCTCGCGGTCCATCACCTCGCGCTGCGCACACCCCTTCTCGATCAGCAGCAGCGTCTCCTCGGCCAGGTCCGCCGTGCGCACCCGGGAGCGTCCCGCGAACGGATGCCCCGGGTGCGCGACCAGGCGGAGTTCCTCCTCGCCGAGCACCCGCGAGGTCACCATCGGCCCGCCGACCTCCTCCTCCAGGAGGAATCCGGCGTCCAGGGTCCCCTCGGTGAGCGCCTGGAGCAGGGAGCTGCGGCTGGCCGGACCGAAGATCACCCGCAGCAGCGGGAACCGGTCCTTCAGGTCCCGCAGCACCGGCGGCAGCCGGTGGGCGCACAGGCTCTCCGGCGCCGCGATCCGCAGGGTCCCGCTGACGCTCTGCGCGCCGCCACCTGCCGCCCGTACGGCCTCCGTGGCCTGCTCGGCGCAGTGCAGCAGGGTGCGCGCGTGGGTGCGCAGGGCGAGCCCGGCCTCGGTGAGCACCACGCGACGGCCGAGCCGCTCGAAGAGGCGCACGCCCAGGTCGCGCTCCAGGGCCTTGATGTGCGCGGTGACGCTGGACTGGACGTAGCCCAGCTCCTGCGCGGCTCGCGTGAAACTCAGGTGCCGGGCCACGACGTCGAAGGTCGCGAGGTGCTTCAGCTCCATCCATCGATCGTAGAATCCGATGCGATCCATCGCAATTGTTCGTTGGACGCGATGGGTGGTGCCTCCGTAGAACTGGAGGCATGGCCCCTTCCACAGCGCAACGAACCGGCCGTACGGACACCACGCCCGCGGCGGGCGTCCTCGGCAGGGACTTCCTGCTGCTGCTCGCCGCCACCCTCGGCACGTTCTCCAACTACGCGCCCCTGCTCTCGGTGGCCCCGCTGTGGTCCGCCGAAGGCGGCACGGGCAATACCGGGGTGGGCGCCGCGACCGGGGTGACGATGGCGACCACTGTCGGGGTCCAGCTCTTCATGCGCCGGCTGCTGGCCCGGTTCACCCTGCGCCGGATCCTGGTCCTCGGCGCGCTGCTGCTGGGCCTGCCGACGTTCGCCTACCCGGTGTCGGCGGGGCTCGGGTGGGTGCTCGCGATCTCCGCCGTGCGCGGGGTCGGCTTCGGGATGGTCGCGGTGGCCGGCAGCGCGCTGGTCGCGGAACTGGTCGCGCCGGGCAGCCGGGGGCGCGCGGTCGGCTGGTACGGGATCGCGGTCGGCCTGCCCCAGGTGGTGTGCCTGCCGCTGGGCGTCTGGGCCGCCGGGCACCTCGGCTTCACCGCGGTCTTCGTCGCGGCGGGCGCCCTCAGCGTGCTGGCCGCCCCGCTGGCCGCCGCGATCACCGTACGGGGTGACGGCGCCGCCCCCCGCGGGCCGCGGGTCGCCCCCGCCGACGCCGGCCGCTCCGGGGCCACCGGCCTGTCCGGCCCCTTCACCCTCCTCGTCGTGGCTGCCTGCGCGCTCGGCGGCGTGACGTCCTTCTTGCCGCTCGCGCTCACCCGGCCCTCGGCCGCGCCGCTCGCCCTGTTCCTGCTGTCGGCCGCCGTCATCGCCGGACGCTGGGGCGCGGGTGTCGTCAATGACCGGATCGGCCTCGGCCGGCTGCTGGTGCCGGGCGTACTGGCCTGCGCGGTCGGCATGGGCGGCTTCGGCGCGGCGGCGGTGCCCGAGGGCGGCGCACCGGTGCTCGCCGCCGTCGCGGCGGTCGTCTACGGCGCCGGTTTCGGCGCCCTGCAGAACGACACCCTGCTGGTGATGTTCCGCCGCGCGCGCCCGGGCGGGCACGGCAAGGCCAGCACCCTGTGGAACATGGCGTACGACGGGGGTACCGGCATCGGCTCGCTGGCCGTCGGCCTCTTCTCCCCCCTCCTCGGCGTCGGCGGATCGTTCACCGCCGCTGCCGTGCTCGTCCTGCTCGTCACGCACCTCGCCGTACGCGACGCGCGGACCGAACGGGCTGTCGCGGCGCCGGGTGCGGGACAAGAGGGGGAGGGCTTTTAGCCAATACGTGCCGGTGGGTCTTGTGTGTGGCACATGCACCCACCGATCCTTACATCCGATGGACAAGAAAGGCAGCCTTCATGGTGAACAGCTCTTCTTCCCCTCGCGCCCGGGGGGACTTCCCTCAGGGCAACCCCCACGGCACGTTCGTGGACCTCAGCCACGGCATCGTGGCGGGGGCGACCGCCTACCCGGGGCTGCCCCAGCCGGTGCTCACCGACCACATCACGCGCGAGCAGTCGCGTGAGGCCTACGCGCCGGGCACCGAGTTCCACACGGGCAGGATCTGCATGGTCGGACAGACCGGCACCTACATGGACGTGCCCTTCCACCGCTACGCGGACGGGTACGACCTCAGCGGCCTCGACCTGGCCCGCGTCGCCCACGTACCGGTGACGGTCGTCGAGACGGACAAGCAGGAGATCCCGCCCGAGGTCTTCGCCCACTCCGACCTCACCGGCCGCGCCGTGCTGATCAGGACCGAATGGTCACGCCACTGGGGCACCGACACCTACACCAGCGGGCACCACCCCCACCTGTCGGCCGCCTCCGCCGCCCTCCTCGCCGAGGCGGGACCGGCCGTGGTGGGCATTGATTCCACCAACATCGACGACACCCTCGGGCGCGAACGGCCGGCGCACACCCAACTACTCGGCGCGGGGATCCCGTTGGTCGAGCACCTGACGAACCTGTCCCACCTGCCCGAACGGGGCGGCTGGTTCACCGCCGTCCCCGTGAAGTTCGCGGGCCTCGGCACCTTCCCGGTCCGCGCCTTCGTCCGCACCGACCCGGGGGACTGACCGCGCCGCAGCCTCCGAGGACCGGAGCGGCACCCGGACGCGGCCACCCGTCCGGGTGCACGGCGCCGACGGCACGCACCGGCCGCGCGGAGCGCGGTCCTCTACGAGAGCGGAGCAATGGCCAACCTCCAGCAACTGCGAACGCTGCACACGGTGCGCAGCCACGGCGGCATCCACGCCGCGGCGAAGGCGCTTCACCTCTCGCCGTCCGCCGTCTCCCAGCAGATCAAGTCACTGAGTTCGGAGTGCGGGTTCCCGTTGGTCGAACCCGAGGGGCGGGGCATCCGGCTGACCGACGAAGGGTCGATGATCGCCCAGGTCGCCGCCCAGATAGCCGACTTGTGGCAGGCCTCGGTCGCCCGGCACCAGGACCCGACGGCGCACCCGCACCGCAGGCCGACGGTGACCTTGGGCGCCTTCCCTTCCGCGATGGGCACCTGTGTCCTCCCCGCCTTCCGCGGGGAGGACCAACTGCCTTTCAGGGTAGAGCTGTTCGAGACATCGCCGTACGAGGGACGCGACCTGGTCAGGTCCGGCACCCTCCAGGCGGCCGTGTCGGTGCAGGACGCGGAGGAGGCCCCGGAGACGGAGGACGGCGGGCTGCGCACCGTCCCGCTGCGCCACGAGTCGTTCGTCCTGGTGGGCCCGCCCGCCCTGCTGTCGTCGGTCATCCGCTCCGGCGCCGAGTCACTGGCCGGCTTCCCCTGGGTGCTGCCCCGGTCCGGGTCGGACTGCGACCGGCTGATCAGCGCCCACCTGGCCCGGCACGGGGTGATGGCGCGCCCGGTGGGGCGCACCGACGACTGGGGACTGGCCCAGGAGATGGCGTTCACGCTGAGGGCGGTGACGTACGTGCCGTCGTCCGCGCTCGTCCAGCACTCCGGACTGGCCCGTTCGGTGGACGCCGCGGGCATTCCCGCGCCCTCGCGCACGGTGGTCCTGCTCGCGGAGGAGGCGGCCGCGCTGTCCAGCTGGTTCATCGTCCTGGAGCAGCGCCTGAAGCGGGCCTACCGTCGCAACGCGACGATCGTGCAGGCTGGTTGACCTTGGTCGTGCAAGCCGGCTGACTGTCGCGCCCCCGTCGCCTGCGGGCATGAGGAAGGCGCGCGCACCGGGCCCCCCTCCGGTCCGGCGCGCGCACCTCGTCCCGGCGGACGCCCGGGTGCCTCAGCCGTTGCGGAGCCGTACCAGCCCCTCGTACTCCGGCTTCAGCTTCCACTGCGGGTCCGGCGGGGTCTGGTGGGGGCGCGGTACGTACGCCGAGTAGCGCTCGCACCGCATGTCGTGCAGATAGCGCGGGCAGTTCTCGAAGACCTGGCGGACCCGCACCTCGACCACCGCGTCCGCGTCCGGGAACGCGTCCAGGAGTGCGTCCTCCGTGGAGACCCGGGCCGTGCCGTTGACCCTGAGTTTGATCGGCTTCTCGTAGTCGATGAACAACATGCCGACCCGAGGGTTCTCCAGGATGTTTCCCAGGCTGCGGAACATTCCGTTCCCGTCGTAGCTCGGAAAGCACAGGCGTTCCGGTGAGGCGACGTGGACAAATCCCGGAAGTCCGCCCTTGTACGAACAGTCCGGGAATCCGTGCGCGTCCGCGGTGGCGAGATAGAAGCACGGGGCACCGGTGACGATTTCGACGGCCGATTCGTCGAGGTGCTCCGTGACGTACTTGTTCGCTATGTGGTCGGCCAGCGGTCGGGTGTCGAGGGTGTCCTGAACCCGACGTGCGCCCCGGTTGTAGAAATGTGCCTCGGGCATCTATGTGTCCTGTCCCTGGTCGTCCTTCTCCTGATGGGGGCCTCCCTATGGACGGTCCTGCCCCGGGAAGAGGGCGCGCAACGACCGTACGTGGTTCCTGAACGTTCTTTTTCGCGGAGTGTGGAATCGACCGAACCGGGCACCGCGAAACGGAATTCTTCCTTTCACGCTGACCGCGCGCACCGGGTCGTGCCGACGGGTGTGTGGAGGGTGCATCCAGTCACTGGGTGATCGTTTCGAGCTTCTGAACTGTGCGGGATCTTGTCGTGACGGAAGGAACACTCCTTTACGGCAGCCCAGCACGGCCATTCGAAATGGCCGCCCGAGCCGCCCGAATCGACGTCAACACCCGGGGCACGGGCCCGCGCTGGCCGACCCGTACCCCCACCCGCGAACAGCACGTCCACCACCCGACGGAGAAAGGCACTCCCATGACCGCACCCGTGGCGACACCCACCCGCGCCGAAAGCCGCACCGACAGCCGCTCCGACTTGATCGCCCGTGCCTTCCCGGACACCGGCGGCTCGCCCGACGCGGCGGCCCGTGAGGCGCTCCTGAGCGAGTTGCACGCCCACTACGTCGCTTACATGGCGGGCCCCACCGAGTTCGCCCGGATACCCAGGCTGAACGCCGACCCCGCCGTCACCGCCGTCGAGGACGCCTGGCTCGCCTGGGAGGACGCCCAGGTCGACGCATCCCAACTGCCCTCTACCGGTGCCGAGTTCCGCAGCTGGTTCCTCGACGTGGCGGACCGGCACACCCAGCCCGAGTTCTGCGACTACCTCGCGAACGAGGCCACCATGGAGCAGATGGCGCTGTTCTTCATGGGCGAGGAACTCGTCGACAGCAAGTTCGACGACCTGATGGCCATGGTGCAGATCGGCACCCAGGGCCACACCAAGCTCACCATCGCCGAGAACTACTGGGACGAGATGGGCGAGGGCAACATCGACCAGGTCCACACCCGCATGTTCGAGCACTCCGCCGTCTACATGCGCGCCCGCCTCGCCGACGCGGGCATCGGCCGCGAAGCCCTGTTCTGCCCCGAGGCGTTCGAGAACGCCTGCCTGCTGCTGATGTACGGGATCCACCGCCATCTCAACCCGCGCGCCCTGGGCGCCATGGGCGTCCTGGAGCAGAGCGCTTCGCCGCGCTTCCAGGCGATGGTCGACGGCTGCAACCGCCTCCGGGTGCCCGCCGACGTCATCGACTACCAGCGCATCCACGTGCACGTCGACGCCGACCACGGTGCCGAGTGGTTCGACGGGGTCTTCGTCCCGCTCGTCGACGAGTCTCCGGAGCTGCTGCGCGAGATCTCGCTCGGCGTCGCCACCCGGGTGCGCGTCGCGAACGCGTACTACGGGCGCATCTGGCAGGCGATGCGCCAACTCCCGAACTGACCGCTGGGCCGGCCGCGCGACAGCGCCCCGCTCGGCCCGAGCGCACGACGCACACCCACCACGCCTGACCGAGGAAGCCCCACCGGAGAAGTCCGACCGATCAAGCCCCACCCAACACGCCCCACCGAAGAAGCCCGTCCGGAGAAGTCCCACCGAAAGAAGCCCCACCGAGGAAGGACCCACGATGGCCGTCACGGCCGCCTCACCCCGTCCCCCGCAGGAGCTCTTCCGCAAGAGCCGGGTCTCCGCCTGGGACCAGAGCGTCTTCACCTTCAAAGTGGCCCTCGCCGTCGCCCTCGCCGCGGGCGGCGCCCACCTGGCCCTGCGCCCCGGCTGGCTGCCCGCCCTGGCCGGCGTCCTGATCCTGGGCGCCGTCTACACGCACATGGTGGAGCTCCAGCACCAGTGCCTGCACCACTCCGCCTTCCGCACCTCCCGCCCGCACCGGATCGTCGGCGTCCCGCTCGGGCTCCCGCTCCTCGTCTCGTACAGCCACTACCGGGTGCGCCACCTCCAGCACCACCGCTTCCTCGGCACCGACCAGGACTCCGAGTTCTTCGGCTTCGACAGCCGCCGGCCGGTGACCCCGGGGCTGCTGCTGCGGGGACTGTTCGACTACGCGCGCCTGCTCACCGTCGTGCGGGACGTCGCCGCGAGCTGCACCGGGAGCTGGACGTACGACGCGGGGCAGATCGCCGAGCGCAGGCGCCGCGACGTCATGCACGAGTACGTCCTGTTCGGCCTCGTCCTCCTCGCGGCCGTCGTCGCCGCCGCCCTCGGGCACGGCGAACTCCTGCTCCGTCTCTGGTTGTTACCGCTGCTCGTCGCCGTCCCGCTGCACTTCCTCGTCGAACTGCCCGAGCACCTGATGTGCGAGAACGACACCACCGACGTGCTGCGCAACACCCGATCCATCAAAGGCAGTTGGCTGACGACGTGGTTCACCAACGGCAACAACCTGCACATCGAGCACCACGCCGCCATGGTCGTCCCGATCAACCGACTGCGCGCCCGCCACCAGGAGGTCGCGCGCCACGCCGTCCACGTGGACCGGAGCTACGCCGCCTTCTTCCGCAAGGTCGCGTCCGCCGCGTGGTGCAACCGCAAACAGCCCCTCGCCGAGCAGACCGGACGGAGCGCCGCATGAGGACCACCCACCGCCGCCACGCCGCGATCACCGGCAGCGCGATCCGCCACGCCGGCCTGCTGTGCACCGAGGCCGTGCCCGACGCCCGCCGACTGTCCTGCGTGGAGGACACGATACGGATCGAGGTCCCGGAGGCCGAGTTCCGCATACGTCTCACCCGCCCGACACCGGCCACCACCCGGCTCTGCTTCCAAGCGGTCTTCCGCGAGGACGAACCGGCGGGAGGCACCTGGTGGTCCAGCTGGGAGGTGGACGTCACGGCCCCCGCGACCTCGCCCGAGGTGGGCCACGCCCTCGCCGCCGAGGTCACCCACAGCCGCCACACGTTCGCCACGGCACTCGCCGACGCACAGCACGGTGCGGAGGCTGCCTGAAGCGGAAGTTGGGGAGAGGGTGAGCCGCCGCCGGCTGGTCAGGCCCAGTCGGCGGGCGGCTGTTCCTGGCGGCCGCCGACATGAGGGGTGGACATGTGATCGCGGGCCCCGGCGGGCAGGGCGTCCACGCAGGCGGAGGAGCAGGCGTTGACCAGGAGGGGCAGTACGTCGGTGGCCACCCGCAGCGAGATCCACACCTGGTGCAGTCCGCGTTCTGCGAGGGGCTGGTCGCAGACACTGCAGGTGCCCAGCGAAGTGGGCCCCCAGCGCCCGGGATCGAGACGGCCGAGGTCCGGGTCGGCGTCTACTGCACGGGCCTGGGTGGGACGCAGGCGAGGGAAGGGCGGTCGCAGCTTGTAGTTGCCGAACAGTGCGCGCGTACTGACGCTGCTGCGGCGCAGGTTGGGGCAGCGGGTGATCTCGTACGGGAACCAGTGCAGCCGGTAGGAGGTGTAGGGGGTGAACTCCTCCAGGCTGGTCATGGCCCCGATCTCGGGTGGTATCCGGACCAGGTTGCTGCCGTACAGGTCCAGGCGCTTGACGTGGGTGAGTCGGGCGATGGTGACCGGCAGGGTGATGACCTGTCGGCGTTCCAGGGCGCTGAGTTCGCGCAGCGGCTCGAACACCTCGCGCTCGTCCGCCGCCGCTTCGTCCACCAGGTGCAGCAGCCGCTGCCAGCCGGGTGCGGTGGTGTCCTGCAGTTCGCGGTGGAACCCGACCCTGGCCCGCGGGTGGCACTTGTACTGGGAGAAGCAGGAGCACACGTCCCGGTAGGAGCCGGACCCGGCCGGGTCCGGGTCGCTTTGCCCGTCCCACGGGTTCGCGAAGAGTCTTGGTGCCGCCTCGTCCGTCATGACGACACGATACGAAGCAGCCCCTGGGGCGATCCAGCCGGTGTCCCGCGCTCGCCACGTGACGCCGACAGGCGAGCGGGACCGGACCTGTGCGGGGTCGTGTCGGTGGAGGAGGTCCGAAGGCGCCGCCGCTGAACCGGCCACGCGGCCGCCCGCCCCACCGCCTGCCGCCCCGGATCCGTCCGGGTCGGCAGGCGGTCCGGTGACCGGGCGGAGGTCAGCAGAGGATGATCAGGCCCGTCACCACCGTGCAGGTCGCGGTGGCCTGGTTGTTGGCCGGTACGGGGTCGGTGGGGCTGCTCGCGGTACGGGTGGCCGTGGCGGGCAGGGGGCCGAGGGCGAGCACGTTCTGCCGGGCGGTGAACGTGGTGGTGGCGGTGGAGGCGTTCGCCAGGTTGGTGTAGGCGCAGGTCACGGTCTTCGTACCGGCTTGGTACGAGCAGTTCGACGGCAGGCCCGTGACGAGGAAGGTCTGGCTGGGGAGCTTGGTGGTGACGGTGCCGCTGGCCACGGTGGCGGGGCCGTGGTTGGTGGCCGTCTGGGTGTAGACGATCGACGAGTTGAGAAGCGTCGCCCTGGCACCCAGGCCGACGGCGAGGTCGGCTTCGCTCGCCTCGTCGAGCACGGTGAACGTGAAACTGCCCGGCGTGTACGTGTCGTCCGCACCGTTGAACGCGCCGTAGGGGATGACCGAGTACGCACCGGGGGCGGCGTCGGCGGAGACCGTCGTGGTGAGGGACGTCTTGACGCTGGAGTGCGCGGGGATCTCCGTGGAGGCGCCACCGTATCCGTAGTAGAGGGCGTAGTACTGGGCGCCGCCGTCGCGGTAGGTGTCGCAGGCTTCCGGGTCTCCGCCCTGCAGCGTCGTGCAGGTACCCTGGTCCTCCAGGAAGCCCGCCGAACTGTAGAGGTTCTGGCTGGAGTTCACCGGGGCGTTGGTCGGGTTGCTGATGGTCACGGTGATCGTGACGGCGTCACCGGGTCTCGCGGCGAGGGTGGACAGTTCCACGCTGTGATGCGGACTGCTGGTCGCGACGCTGTCGACGGCGGCGGCGGGTCGCACCAGGCCCAGGGTGGCGACGAGGGCGACGAGGACGGTCGCGAGGGCCGAGCGGCGGGGGAAGAGCTGTCTGGTCATAGGACTCCCATCGGGTGGAGGTGACGTGAGGTGCTGCGACGCGGCGATCCCTGCGGGTGGCTCGTGGCGGCATCCGGCCATCAGAGGAGTGGGCCGGGGCCCCGCTGCGACGGCCCGGCCTGCCGGGGCGCCTGCCGCCACTTCGCTGCAGCCAAGCTATGCGACATTTCGCGACAACGAGCCATATAAAACCGGACAAAGAATTCGTTGGTGTGATGTGGTGCGACTCCGGAAACCAGGGGGACTCGCTCTGGTCTCATGCGAGTTCGTGCCCCTGGCGTGCGCTGCTGATGTGCCGTCGGTAGGCCTGAACATCGCCGGGCTCAGGGCTTGGCCGGTTTCCTCCTTGCCCCATTGCCCAGGATTTTGGGAATGGGCCATCGCATTGCCAGGGAAACGGACATTCCGCCCCTATAGTGCGGTCATGTCGATCATGCGTTCCCGTGCGAGGGTTCTGTTCGTCGCAGTCGCCGTCACCACCGCGACCACCGCCTCGCTGCTCTCCTCCACCGCGCTCGCCCCCGCGACCCCCACCACCTCCGCCGCGCGTCAGGCGCGGGCGGCCGCCGGGGGTGAGGACACCAGCGCGCGGGCCTTCCTCGTCGACTACCGGCTCGCCCCCGGGGTGGTCGCCAACACGGCCAACCCCGCCAATCCCAACCCCAGCCAGGTGCACGGCGTGCTCGGCATGCCGCGGGGGAGGGGCGCCCGGCCGGTCGTCGTCGTGCTGCACGGCAACCACCCCCTCTGCGTCCACGCAGGGAAGTCGCCAGAGCTCGGTCCCGCGCGCGTCACCAACCGCTGGTCCCTGGTGTGCGCCGATCCGAAGAACCTCCGCAAGACCCCCGGCATCGGACCCGACTACCTGCGCAATGACGCCGGGCTGTCCTACCTGGTCCAGGGCCTCACCCGGCAGGGCTTCGTCGCGGTCGCCATCGACGTGGCCGCGGCCGAGATGGGCTGGGGCGGCGAGACGAACCCGCAGAAGGGCTACGCCCAGCTCATCGACGCCCACCTGCGCTTCCTCGCCGACCTGAACAAGGGCCGCACCCACGGCCTGAGGATCCGCGACACCCGAGGGCGCATCGCCACCTCCGTCGTGGGCCTGGTCGGGCACAGCAGGGGCGGCGGCTACGTGCTGTCCCCGCCGGCCGCCCGGCGCCCGGGCCTCTTCGGCGTGGTCGCCCTCGAACCCCAGACGACGGGCGAACCGGCCCCGCACAAGGTGCCCGTGCTCAACATCCGCGGCGCCTGCGACGAGGACACCGGCTCCGACGCCGGGCGCGACACCGTCAAGGCGCTGGCGGCCTCCCGCAGGACGCAGGTGGCCGCCGACGTCCTGCTCGCGGGGACCGGCCACAGGATGCTCAACACCAACTTCGCCGACCCGCGCGGCAAGGGCCCCCTCGGCGACTGCCCCGCCAACAAGATCGCCGCTCCTTCGGTCGCACGGGACCAGGTCGCCCAGCTCACCGCGGCCTTCCTCGCCCAGGCCCTGAACGAGGAGCGCACCTACCGGCTCCCCGCGTTCACCGCACTCCATCCCCGGGGAGGCAACCTGCGCACGGGCGGACCCCGGCTGCGCTTCGTCCCGGCCCGCCCGCAGGGTTACGTAGGCGCCGACCGGCTGCCCCGCACCGCGTCACCGCAGCGGATCCTCCCGGCGATCCCCAGGAACCTCAGGGTCGACAAGGAACCCGGCTCGGACCTGTAAGGGAGACGACCGGGCCGCGCCCGGGATCCGTCCCCCTGCCCGGGATCAGTCCTGGTGCTGCGGCTGGAGCCGGCGCGGCAGGGAGAACTGCTGGGTCTCCTGGGCGGTGGTGACGACGTCGACGTGGCCGAACCCGTGGTCGGCGAGCCAGTCCAGCACGCCCTCCACCAGGACCTCGGGGACCGAGGCGCCGGAGGTGACGCCGACCGTGGTGGCACCGGGGAGCCAGGCCTCGTCGATGTCGTCGGCGCTGTCCACGAGGTGGGAGGCGCGGGCTCCCGCGGTGAGCGCCACCTCCACCAGGCGCTTGGAGTTGGAGGAGTTGGCGGAGCCCACCACCAGGACGAGGTCCGCGTCGGGAGCGATGCGCTTCACCGCCTCCTGGCGGTTCTGCGTCGCGTAGCAGATGTCGTCGCTGGGCGGGCTGACCAGGGCGGGGAAGCGCTGCCGCAGGGCGGCGGCCGTCGTGGTCGCCTCGTCCACGGACAGGGTGGTCTGGGAGAGCCAGGCGACCTTGTCCTCATCGCGTACGACGACCGTCCCCGCCTCCTCGGCCCCGTCGACGAGGTGGATGCGGCCGGGGACCTGGCCCAGCGTGCCGATGACCTCCTCGTGGCCCTCGTGGCCGATCAGGAGGATGTCGTAGCCGTCGTCGGCGAACCGGCGTGCCTCCTTGTGCACCTTCGTGACCAGGGGACAGGTGGCGTCGATGACGGTCAGGTCGCGCGCCGCCGCCTCCGCGTGGACGACCGGGGCGACGCCGTGCGCGGAGAGGATGACGGTGGCGCCCTCGGGGACCTGCTCGGTCTCCTCGACGAAGACGGCGCCCTTGCGTTCCAGCGCGCGTACGACGTAGGCGTTGTGGACGATCTGGTGGCGTACGTAGACGGGCGCGCCGTACAGCTCCAGCGCCCTCTCCACGGTGGCGACGGCGCGTTCCACCCCGGCGCAGTAGCCGCGCGGCGCGGCGAGCAGGACGCGGCGGGAGGGATCCGTCATGACGACCTCCACACGGCGGAGTCGGCGAGTGCCCGCAGGGCGTGGGCGCCCTCGGCCGTGAAGCCGGCGGCGTCCAGCGCGGACAGCGCCTCGCGGTACCGGTCGGTGATCATCTCTTCCACGGTGTCGCGGGCGCCGGTGGCCACGACGATCTCGCGGACCGCGGCCGCGTCCCGGCCGCTGAGGGCGGGGTTTCCCAGATGGGCGTGGAGCGCGGCGAGCTGGTTCGGGCGGGCGCGCTGCAGGGTGAGGGCGATCAGCGGGGTGTGCTTGCCCTCGCGCAGGTCGCCGTCGGCGGACTTGCCGGTGTCCCGCGGGTCCCCGAAGACGCCGAGCAGGTCGTCGCGCAGCTGGAACGCCTCGCCGAGCGGCAGGGCGAACGCGCTGCAGGCCGAAAGGAGTCCGGGGGTGGCGCCCGCGAGCGCCGCACCGGCCTGCAGGGGGCGTTCGACGGTGTAGTGGGCGGTCTTGTAGCGGCTGATGGCCAGCGCGGAGTCGACGTCCGCGCGGGGGGAGCCGGTCGCGAGGAGGTCGAGGTACTGGCCGGTCAGCACGTCACCGCGTACCGCGTCCCAGACGGGCACGACGGCCCCTGCCTCACGGGCGGTGAGCGGTACGGCCCGCAGCAGCTGGTCCGCCCAGACGAGCGCGAGGTCGCCGAGCAGCAGGGCGGCGCTCGCACCGAACCGGGCCGCGGCCTCCGGCTCGGCGCCGAGGCGCTGTGAGGCCAGCGCCAGATGGGCGGTGGGGTGGCCGCGACGGCTGGCGGCGTCGTCGATGATGTCGTCGTGGATGAGCACGGAGGCGTGCAGCAGCTCCAGCGCCGCCGCCAGGTGCAGGACGGCGCGACGGCTGCCGACGCCTCCGGCGGCGTGCCAGCCCACCACGCACAGCAGGGGCCGCAGCCGCTTCCCCCCTGCGTGCAGGAAGTCACGCAACACCTTTGTCAGGGGACGGAGTTCACCGTGCGCGGAGCTGTGGTCGAGCCGGTCCAGATAGCTGTCGAGGGTCGCGTCGACGTGACGGCGGATGTCGTCCAGGTCGACGGTGGCGGGCGTGAGGTGGGCTGTGGTCACGGCCGGGCCTGCCTTTCCCCCGTGCCCGGGCCGGCGCGGTGCCGGCCCGGGCACGGGGTTGTCGTGGGCGGACGGCTCAGACGCGGTCGGCCGCGATGAGCAGGTACTGGAAGCTGCCGTTCTTGTACGCGGTCAGGAAGGCGTCCTCGATCCCGGTGACCAGGGAGGACTTGGCGCGCAGCTCCCAGTAGGGGATGGTCGCCTCGGTCAGGTCCACCACGCAGGTGGGGACGAGCCGGTTGTTGGCCATCTCCCTGAAGTACGTGCTGCGCGGGTGGATGTCGCAGATGTAGTGGGCGTTGATCTCGCTGACGGCGCGCGAGGGCAGCCCGTAGGTGTCGTTGTAGCAGCCGGTGATGGTGACGTACCGGCCGCCGCGCTTGAGGAGGCGGGCGTACTCGGCGAAGAGCAGCGAGAGGTCCACGTACATGGTGGACTCGTTGTTCCAGATGGCCTGGAACGAGCCGCTCTCGAAGCCGGTGTCGAGCATGTTCCTCAGGTGGAAGCGGACCTTGTCGTCCACCCCGCGCTTCTTGGCCTGTTCGTTGGCGAAGGCGACCTGGGTCTTGGAGATGGAGATGCCGTCGACCTGGCAGTCGAAGCGCCGGTTGGCGACCAGGCTGCCGCCGCCGCGGCCGCAGCCGGAGTCCATCAGGCGGTCCTGCGGGGTGATGGCGCCGAGGTGGTCGGCCAGCAGGTCGGCCTGGGCGCATTCGAGGCGGTGCAGTTCGTTGATGACGGCCTGGTCGCGGTCGGGCTCGGGGGTGTCGAGCACGGACCAGTCGGCGGTGCCGATGCCGTAGTGGTGGTGGTAGAAGCCGTCGACGTCGCCGAGGCGGAGGTTGACGGGGTTCTTCTCCTTGTTCCAGTAGTCGGCGACCGACTCCTGGTAGGCGCTGACGAGAGGGGCCTCGGTGGACTGGAGCGTCGTCACGGTGCTTCTCCTTCGGGGAGGGGTGCGGAGACGGGAAGGGAACGGGTGGGGACGTACGTCCGGAGGTGGTCCGGAGTCGTACGGGAATCAGTCGCCGGGAGCCTGGTGGTAGCGCTTGCTGGTGGCGTGCCACTGCTTGCCGCCGCCCATCCAGGCCCACACGCCGGCCAGGAAGCGGCCGAGCTCGGCTGAGCCCTGGGCGGCGAGCAGGGCGGACTCGGCTTCGACGTAGTGCATGAGCTGGTCGTGGAAGGCGGCCGTCTCGTCGACGGCCTGCTGCAGCGAGCAGCCCTTCTCGGCCATGACGACCCGGGGCATGCTGTAGTCGAACGCGTTGACGTCCTTGACGCGCTCTTCCTTGTCGAGCGAGTAGAGGTCGTTGACGAGGACGCTGCACACGCCCGCCGTGAGGAACACGCGGCGCACCCGCGGGTCGAAGTACTCCTGCGGGGGCACCTCGTAGCCGCCGACGGTGTCGGTGATGACCATGCACGGGCAGAAGGCGTTCTCCCAGCGGTGCAGGAGGAACTCCCAGACCGGCGGGACGCGCCGGGTGAGCTGCCACTCGGCTTCCTGGTTGTAGGCGACGAACATGATGCACAGCTCGTGCCGCAGCCTGAAGACCTGGACGTCGCTGGCGTAGCGGGCCAGGTTGGTCCAGCTGGAGCGGATCGCCCGCAGCACGCGGTCGCCGTGCAGGACCTGCTCGTACTGGGCCGCGTACGGCGGGGGCGGGACCCGGGCCGGTGACATCGCGCCGTAGGCGAGGGCCAGGCGCGGCCCGAGCTTCTCGGGGGCGGGTTCGGCTTCGTCACCGTCCTGGTAGAGGTCGTCGACGGACCATTCGGCCACCGCGCACTTGGCGGCCGCGGTGAGCCGGTCCAGGTCGTCGCTGTCGGGGTGGGAGAGCATGATCAGGCGGCCGAAGCCGCAGTCCCGCAGCCGGTCCAGCTGCTGCGTCGTGGCGTCGGGGTCGATCTCGCCCGCCCACCAACTCACGAGTCGCGCGTCGA
Organism: Streptomyces sp. NPDC001941; assembly: GCF_040296945.1. NCBI lineage: Bacteria > Bacillati > Actinomycetota > Actinomycetes > Kitasatosporales > Streptomycetaceae > Streptomyces > Streptomyces sp. NPDC001941. Next base: position 20,314 of record NZ_JBEOYE010000035.1, read on the forward strand.
TGGCGTCCCCCAGCGCGGGGTCGTCGCGCTCGGCGTCGGGGCAGTACAGCGGCGGCACCCGCACACCGGCCGAGGTGGTGCCGGGCCCGGCGGGGACACAGGGAGGTCGGTCCCCGCCGGGCCGGTCCGCACCCGTGGGGCGCGGTCGAGGGGGCCGTACGGCCGTGGAGCCGAGGCCGCTGGGCCCGCCGAGCAGGTGGCGCAGCGCGTCGGTGAGGTCCGGCGCGCCGAGGCCGGCCGGGCCCGGGCGCGTGACGGTGGGAGGGGCGGGGCCTTCGAGCGAGGACATCACGGGACTCCTCGGGGCGCGGCGGTCAGGACCGGGGGGCGGCGATGTCGACGTTCTCCAGGATGCCGACGGCGTCGGGGACCAGGGCCGCCACGGAGTAGTACGCGCTCACCAGGTACGACATGATCGCCTTCTCGTCGATGCCCATGAACCGCACGTTCAGGCTCGGCTCGTACTCGTCGGGGAGCCCGAGCTGGTGCAGGCCGATGACGCCCTGCTCCTCCTCGCCGGTGCGCAGCGCGAGGATGGAGCTGGTGTGCCCCTCGCTGATGGGGATCTTGCCGCAGGGGAAGATCGGCACGCCGCGCCAGGCCGGCACCTCGTGGCCCTCGACGATGGTCGAACCCGGCGACAGGCCGCGCTTGTTGCACTCGCGGTAGAACGCGGCGATCGCCTTGGGGTGGGCCAGGAACAGACGGGTCTTGCGGCGCATGGTGAGCAGGTCGTCCATGTCGTCGGGGGTGGGCGGCCCCGACCAGGTGCTGATGCGCTGGTCGTAGGCGGTGGTGTGGAGGAGTCCGATGTCACGGTTGTTGAGCATCTCCCACTCTTGACGCTCCCTCAGTTCCTCGATGGTCAGCCGCAGTTGCTCCTGGAGCTGGTTCATCGGGTTGTTGTAGAGGTCGGCGACCCGGGTGTGGACGCGCAGGACGGTCTGGGCGACGTCCAGTTCGTACTCCCGCGGCTCCAGGTCGTAGTCCACGAAGGTGGCGGGCAGTTGTGCCTCGCCCTCGTGCCCGGAGGCGACCTCGACGTCCGCCTCGCCACGCCGGTTGACCGGCCGGCGGGCGTTGAGCAGGAAGCGGTCGATGTGGTCGGCCAGGTGCTGGTGGCGGTCGAGCAGTGTCTGGAAGGAGCGCCACGGCATCGACACCACCGTGACCGCGGTGGTGGCCTTCACGGTGTGCAGCCACAGGGGGTCCTGCTGCCCGAGCGCCTCGTCGCCGAGCGGTTCCCCGTCGGCGAGGACGCCGAGGAGTTCCTCGGTGCCGTACTTGCCGGTGCCGTAGCGGTTGAGGCGGCCGTGCGCGACGATGAACGCCTCCTCGATGGGGGTCCCCGCCTCGACCAGCACCTCGCCCGCGCGCAGGTCGCGCGGGGTGAACTTGTTGGCGAGCTGGGAGAGCAGCTCCGTGTCCGGGAAGCCGCGCAGTACGGGGATCTCGCGGAGCGTCTCCGGGATGATCCGTACGTCGTCGGCCCCGTTCTGGATGAACTCCACCCGGCCGCGCCCGACGGCGAGGGTGAGCCGGCGGTTGACGCGGTAGGCGCCGCCGGGGACGTGCACCCAGGGGAGCGTGCGCAGCAGCCAGCGCGAGGTGATGGCCTGCATCTGGGGGCGGGTCTTGGTGGTGGTCGCCAGGTTGCGGGCGGCCTGGGTGCTGAGGGACAACTGGGGCTGCTGGCCGTTGAGTTCCGTGGTCGTCGGTTCCTGCTGAGTGGTCATGGCGGATCTCCCTCCCTGTTGGTTGATCGCTCGGTGCGGTGCCGGGTCCGTCGCGTTGGGCTGTTACGGGCCGGCCTGCTGGGTCTCGGCGGCGGTCAGTTTGAGTGCCTCCTCCAGGAGGGCGTCGACGATCTTCGATTCGGGTACGGTCCGCACGACCTGGCCGCGGACGAAGACCTGGCCCTTGCCGTTGCCGCAGGAGACTCCGATGTCGGCCTCGCGGGACTCGCCGGGACCGTTGACGACGCACCCCATGACGGCGACGCGCAGCGGGTGCGGGAAGCCGTCGAAGGCGGCCTCGACGCGCGCCGCCAGGGAGTGGATGTCCACTTGCAGCCGGCCGCAGCCGGGGCAGGAGACGATCTCCAGGTTGCGCGGGCGCAGGCCGAGCGAGGCCAGGATGTGGCAGCCGGCCTTCACCTGCTCGACCGGTGGCGCGGACAAGGAGACGCGGATGGTGTCACCGATGCCCTCGACCAGCAGCACGCCGAAGGCGACCGCGGACTTGACCGACCCCTGGAAGGCGGGGCCCGCTTCGGTCACGCCCAGGTGGAGCGGGTAGTCGCAGGCCTCGGCGAGCAGCCGGTAGGCCGCGATGGTGGTCAGCGGGTCGTGGTGCTTCACCGCGATCTTGATGTCGCGGAAGCCGTGCTCCTCGAAGAGGGACGCCTCCCACAGAGCGGACTCCACCAGGGCCGCCGGGCACGGTTTCCCGTACTTCGCCAGCAGCCTGTTGTCGAGTGATCCGGCGTTGACGCCGATGCGGATCGGCACCCCGGCGGAGCCCGCGGCCCGTGAGATCTCCTTGACCTTGTCGTCGAACTTCTTGATGTTGCCCGGGTTGACGCGCACGGCCGCGCAGCCGGCGTCGATGGCCTGGAAGACGTACCGGGGCTGGAAGTGGATGTCGGCGATGACCGGGATCGGCGACTTGGCGACGATGGCGGAGAGCGCGTCGGCGTCGTCCTGGGAGGGGACGGCGACGCGCACGATGTCGCAGCCGGCTGCGGTGATCTCGGCGATCTGCCGCAGCGTGGCGTCCACGTCGGCGGTCAGGGTGGTCGTCATGGTCTGCACGCTGATGGGCGCGTCGCCGCCGACGAGCACGTCGCCGACGCGGATCTGGCGTGAGCGGCGGCGCACGGGGGCCGCGGGCGGCAGCGTGGGCAGGCCCAGGTCGATGGACACGGTCAGACCTCCTGTTCCAGGTGGGGGTGGCCGGCGCGGGCCCGCAGGACCGCGTGGACGATGCCGGCGGGGTGCAGCCCCGCCGCGGCGAGCAGATCGGTGCGCTGCCCGGCCGGGATGAAGCGTCCTGGCAGCCCCAGCACGCGTACGGGAACGGTCGACCCCGCGTCCGCCAGGGCGCGGGCGACGGCCGTACCGGCGCCGCCGGAGCGGGTGTTGTCCTCCACCGTGACCACCAGGCGGTGGCGGGCGGCCAGTTCGACCAGCTGGTGCGGGACGGGAAGGACCCAGCGCGGGTCGACGACGGTGACGCCGATGCCGGTGGCCGCCAGCGAGCGCGCCGCCTCCAGCGCGGGCGCGGCCAGCGGCCCCACGGTCACGAGCAGCACGTCGCGCACGCCGGAGCGATGCAGTACGTCGACGGGGCCCAGGCGTTCCAGGGCGGGCAGGTCGCCCTGGGCGCCGGCCTTGGGGAAGCGCAGCGCGGTGGGACCGTCCGCACAGGTCACCGCCTCGGCGAGCAGCTCGCGCAACTGCCGGGCGTCGCGCGGCACCGCCACCCGCATGCCGGGCACCGCGCCCAGGATCGTCAGGTCCCACATCCCGTGGTGGCTGGGCCCGTCCGGGCCGGTGATGCCCGCCCGGTCCAGCACGAACGTCACCGGCAGCCGGTGCAGGGCGACGTCCATCAGGACCTGGTCGAAGGCGCGGCCGAGGAACGTGGCGTACACCGCCACCACGGGGTGCAGCCCGGCCGTCGCGAGGCCGGCGGCCGAGGTGACCGCGTGCTGTTCGGCGATCCCGACGTCGAAGAAGCGCTCCGGGAAGCGGTTGCCGAACGCGGCGAGCCCCGTCGGTCCCGGCATCGCCGCGGTGATCGCGACCAGGTCCCGGTGGCGCTCGCCGAGCAGGCTCAGCTCCTCGGCGAAGACGTGCGTCCACGTCGGCTTCGAGGCCGTGCGGGGGAGGCCGGAGGCGGGGTCGAGGACGCCGACGGCGTGCATGCGCTCCGCCTGGTCGGCCTCCGCCGGAGCGTACCCCCGGCCCTTCACGGTGACCACGTGCACCACGACGGGCCGGCCCAGCTCGCGGGCGACCTGCAACGCCTCCTCCACCGAGGGCAGGTGGTGGCCGTCCACCGGCCCGAGGTAGGCGAAGCCGAGCAGTTCGAAGAGGTTGCCCGCCACCGGCAGCGGACGCGGCAGCGCGCTCGGTGCGCCGTCGAGCAGCCAGTCCACGCTGTCGGCCCCGTCGCCGCGCAGTTGCTGGAGGTGGTCGGCGAGGGCGCCGATGGTGGGGGCGTAGGAGCGCTCGTTGTCGTTGAGGACGACGACGACCGGCCGGTCCTGCCGGGCCCCGAGGTTGTTCATCGCCTCCCACGCCATGCCGCCGGTCATCGCCCCGTCGCCGATGACGGCGACGACGGCCCGGTCCTGCTGGTCCTGCAACTGGCGGGCCTTGGCCAGCCCGTCGGCGTACGAGAGGGCGGTCGTGGCGTGGGAGTTCTCCACCACGTCGTGCTCCGACTCCGTGCGCGAGGGGTACCCCGAGAGCCCTCCGTGCTCGCGCAGCCGGTCGAAGTCGGCGACCCGGCCGGTCAGCAGCTTGTGCACGTACGCCTGGTGGCCGGTGTCGAACAGCAGCGTGTCGTGGGGGGAGTCGAAGACCCGGTGCAGGGCCAGGGTGAGCTCCACCACGCCGAGGTTCGGCCCGAGGTGACCGCCGACCGCCGTCACCCGCTCGATGAGGAAGCCGCGGATCTCCTCCGCGAGCGACGCGAGCGCCTCCTGGGACAGGCCGCGCAGCGCCTTGGGGCAGTCGAGTTCGCACAACAGCGGGAACGCGGCGGAGAGCGTACGCATGGGCATGGGTCCTCGCAGGAGGTGGGGGAGGGGTGGTGCGACGGGAGGGGTCGCGGACAAGCGCTTGCCGACGGGCCGAAGACAGCGGCCCTCCGTGCGGTGCCCCTCCATCAAGCACCAGATCACCGCGCCGCCGGAACCCCGTCCCGGAGGACCGCGTGTGACAGCGATGAACGCTTGTGCAGTTGTGAATTCACCCCGGGGCGGGCGTCGGTCCGGAGGGGAGCGCGACGCGTGCACGGGCGCCTGACGTGGTGCCGGGAAGTGAAGAGAGCGCGTCGGGGGCGCGCGGTGGTGAATCGCTCATGGGAATCGCGCCAACGTGGAAGGGAAAGGCACGGCTCCTGCGGTACCGGGACGGCAGACCCCTGCGGAGTGGGAGCTCCGGGGAACGCTGTCGTCATCGGTGCCTCAGGCAACCGGCTGCCCTGTCCATGCCTCCTACCGCCCGACGCCCATCCCCCTCGCGCCACCCCCACCAAGCCCCCGCCTCACACCGCCTAGCCTCACGCCTCACGCCTCGCTTCCGCCGCGCCTCGTCGAAGGGCCCGAGCGCGATCCCGCCTGCCTCCACCGCGACAGATGTCCAGCGCCCCCGGACCTCGGGCAGCGACCCGTCCCGCGTGCGTACGTGACCCCGCCTCGCCGACACCGACAGGTGACGTCCCACGCGGCACAGCCATGACACCCGCCGGCCCCGTCTCCGCTCCGCACGCACGCCGTGCCGCCCGAGAGGGAACGTTCATGCCCCGTCGCGAACCCAACCGCCGCCTCGCCGCGCTCCTCACGGACGCCCAGTGGAGCGCCGCCGACCTGGCACGCGCCGTCAACGCCCTGGGAGCCGCCCAGGGCCTGGACCTGCACTACGAACGCACCGCCGTCGCCCACTGGCTGACCGGCTCGCGCCCGCACGGCCCCGTACCCGAGCTCGCCGCGCAGGCCCTGAGCCGGCGCACGCGGCGGCTGATCACCGCCGAGGACACCGGACTCGCCCCCCACGGACGGATAGGCGTACTGCCGGAACCCGCTCCCGCCGCGGAAGGCGACCCCGTACGCCGCCTCAACGCCCTCGCCCGTGACGACACCGACCCCGCGCACCGCGCCCACCTGGCCCGCACCGCCTACACGCTCTCGCCGGTGACGGTCCCCGACTGGGCGGCGCGGGTGCCCCTCCCGCGGGCGGGCTCCGGCCACCGGATCGTCGACGCGGACGTGGAGGGGTTGCAGGACATGACCCGCACCTTCGCTTGCCTCTGCGACCGGCGCGGCGGCGGCCACGCCCGCACCGCCTTGACCAGCTACCTGGCCGACGACGCCACCGCACTGGCGGCCGCCCCCGCCTCCCGTACGCTGCACCGCCAGATCCTGGTCAACTGCGCGCAGTTGACCCACATCCTGGCCGCCATGACCGCGGACGCGGGGCACCAGGGACTCGCCCAGCAGTACTTCCGTGCCGCCCTGGGCCTCTCCCTGCGCGCGGACGACCGCACCAGCCACGCCGTCACCCTGCGCGCCATGAGCACCCAGGCCCTGCGCCTCGGCCACACCCACCATGCCGGTGAACTCGCCCGCGCCGCCCACGAGTCCGCCGGAACCACCGCTCCCGCCGCCACCCTCTCGTACCTACTGGCCCAGCGCGCCCTCACCAGCGCCGCGGACCGCGAACCGCGCCGGGCACTGGCCGACCTCAACGCCGCCGAACAACAGCACAGCAGGGCCACCAGCGCCCCGGGACCCTTCTCCACCTATCCCCAGGCAGGGCTCGACTACCAGCGGGCCCAGATCCTCCACGCGCTCGGGGACCAGCAGGAAGCGGTGAGCGCGCTGCGCCAGGCGGCCCGCCACCGCCCGCCCTCACAGCGCCGCCTGTACGTACTCACCCAGCTGCGGCTCTCCGACGTACTGCTCGACACCGGCCACGTCGAAGAGGCCTGCGCGTACGCCCGCCTCGCCCTGGACCACTACCCGCACCTGCACTCCGTCCGCGCCGACAAGGCGCTCGCCCACCTCATCAACCGGCTGCGGGCCTTTCCCCGCCAGCGGCACGCGGCGCTCGCCCTCGAGCAGGCGTACCAGCTGAAGCAGGACTGGTCCTGACCGCGGTCGTACGGATCCGGGAACGAGCCATTCTGGCAGCAGCCCCGAACGGAGCTGTCAGTAAAGGGAGACGGACAAGCGGAATGACCCGTGCGACCGGCGGGCGGTGTTCCGCACCCCGCCGCCCCGGCACCGCGACAGCGGGTGGCGGCGGGGCGCCAGTGGCGCGACGCGTCCGCCAACACGCCTTTTCCTTGGCCGGTTTGTCGTCGTTCCGTCGCGGTGGCGGGGGTACTCGCGCGCCGTCCGGTTCCCAGCCGGACTCTTCTCCCTCGAAGGAGCGCGCCATGACCACAGCATCATCAGCCGGCTATCCCGAGGCGGGCCACAGCGCCACCGCCTCCCGGCCCGTCGCCGACCATTACGTGGAGACGGAGACCAAGCCGTCCTTCAAGACGACCGAACTGATCGTCTACGTGGCCGTCGTGCTCGCCGTGCTGATCGCCTCGGCGCTGGTGGGCGCCGAAGGGATCGGCGACGACCGCTTCACCGCCGCCCAGGCCTGGTGGTACGTCACCCTGCTGACCATCGGCTACCTGATCAGCCGCGGGCTCGCCAAGTCCGGCTCGCGCGGGACCGTGCGCGACATGCGCGGCACGCGCGACACCAGCGGCTACGACTCCCGGGTCTGACGACAGGCACCGGCTGCCCCCTCGGACCCGAGGACGCGGCGGAACCGGCCCCGACGCCGGCGCGGGACACCTCGACGAAAGGCTGATCATGACCGAACGCAACACGCTGCTCCGCAGCGCGCACGACCTCGGCCTCGCGGCCTGGTTCGGCGGCTCCCTGATGGGGGCGGTCGGCGTGAACGGCGCCGCCGAGCAGGAGGGCGGCACGAGGCTCGACACGGCACGGATCGCGAGCGCGGGCTGGGCGAAGTGGGCACCGCTCGGCGCCCTCGCCATCGGCACCCACCTGGTGGCCGGCAGCGGTCTGCTGATCGCGAACGGCGGACGCGTCCGCCACCAGGCCGGTGTGGGCGCGTCGACGCTCGCCAAGCTCGGCCTGACGGGCGTGGCCCTCGCCGCCACCGCCTACACCCGGGCGCTGGGCAAGAAGGTCGAGCTCGACTCGTCCGACGACGCGGAGGACCGCGAGGCGGCGCAGGAGATCCCCGTCGGGACGACGCGCGCGCAGCGCCAACTGACCCTGATGCAATGGGTGGTTCCCGGACTGACAGCGGGCCTGGTGGTCCTGAACGCCCTGCACGGTGAACAGCAGCGCCCCGGGCAGCAGACGCTCGGCGTGCTGCGGAAGATGGCCCCGGGTTCCACGCGCGGCGCGTAGCGCCACGCCCCTCGGCGGCGCCCCGTCACGAAGGACAGCCGCGAAGCACAGTCAAGATGGACATCGCGATGGACAGGAGCCGGCAGTGACCGCACCGTCCGGACCGCCCGGAAGCGCCGGCGGTTGTGCGCCTGGCGCGTTCGGGTGCCTGGTTCGGCTGGAGTGCGCCTGTCCGCTATCCGGTGGCGGGTCTAGGGTGGGATACCAACGTCGGCGGGCAGTCCTGTCCTGCCGGTGCGATGGCCCGGCCCACCCCGGTGGGCGCCGTGTCGTGGTCCGTTCTCTGCCCTGACCCCGCAGAGCACGTCCTTCTCTGCCCCAGCCCCGGCAGAGTGCGCGTACCTGTCTGTACCGTCTGCCCTGACCCCGCAGATCACCTGCTTTCCTTTGACGACACCCAAGGATGCCGGTTGCGGGCCGGGGAGCGGCCCGTGAGACCGGTGCGTCCCTCCAGGCCGATGCCTGTTGCCGCCAGGGTTGCCTTCGCCGATGGCCCTGGAAGCCGCGGGTTTGGGGGAATGCGTACGACCGGCTCCCTGTGCGGCTGAGCCGGCCGGGTGCATGCGGCCGTCACCGAGTGCGGTGGCGGCCGCCGCTCCCGTAGCGACGCCGACTTCGCCCGGGATGCCCGGGGCGCGACGCACGGACGGCAGAACAGAAGGGATCGAGGGGGAGCACTGCCGTCCACTGTCACCGCCGGCCCGAAGGAGCGCTCCCGCGCGCCCCTTGTGACGGGAGGCGTCGTCAAGTCTAGGAGCTGGAGCCCCTACCGTCACCCCGTAGGCCCACAACTTCCCTGAAGGGCTGGACAGTTACCTCCCCCTTGTCAACAACCCCCGTCGTACGGCGCTCCGGATCCCGTACGACGCCGAGGCCACCAGCGGCACCACGGTCAGCGCCGCGACGAGCCAGTAGAAGGGGCTGCTCTCCACCGCCCAGTTGCCCGGGTCGGCCAGGGACTCCAGGTCGTCGCGGTCACGGTAGTAGCAGTAGAGCATGATCAGCATGGACACCGTGGAGCGGAGCACCGCCGACATCAAGCTCCCGGACGTCGCGCCCAGCGCCGCGACGAGCACGAACCAGGGCCAGACCGGCTCACTGACGAAATGGCCCCACGTGCCACCGGCGGCGTCACCGGCGGACACGCACCACGCGGTGCCGAGCCCGACCGCCACGGCGATGACGAGGTCGAGTGGCAGACGCCTCACGATGGGCGGCCACCGTCCCCGGTCGCCGTACGAGGCCGTCTCCGCACGCGAGGACGGCGGCTGGGGGACGAGGGGCGCGGGCATGCGGGACTCCGGTGGGGTGGCCGATCGGGGGTCCCCTCATCCTCACGGGTCCTGACGGGCCGCTCCTCGCCCGTGGGCAGGAGATCGCGCCCTCACCTTCGGCATACGCGCCCCCGATTCGGCATACGTGCCGCCGGTGGTCAGTCGTGGGGGAGCGACGGACCGAGAGGAAGGTCGTACGTCAGGAAGCGCCCGCCCACGCGCAGCCCGGCCAGTTCGAGGGCCTGCCGGACCGTGGGGTCGTCGAACTCGTGGACGGTCAGCTCGGTCACCTCGGGATGGGCGGCCCGCAGCCGCGCGACGAGGTCGGCGACCAGCGCGGCGAGGCGGTGCTGATCGCCGTCGCGATGGCTGATCGCCTCGCCCGCGTTGAGGAGGGCCGTGTGTCCGTCGAGGGTGGCCGAGACGCGTGCGCCCGTCGTCGCCAGGGTGAGGCCCGCTTCGGGCAGTGACCGGACCTGGACGTGGGGCAGGCCGGTGGGGGGCCGCCAGGCGGCGGGCCGCGCCGTCCAGAGCCGGGCGAACTCGCCATGGGCCTGCGCGCCGAGTGCCTCCGCGGCTCGCCCCTCGGCGCCGCTGTCCAGCCCGTCCCACCGCAGGACGCGGAACCCGGCACCCCGGGCTTCCTCGGCGGCGCGGCCGTACAGGCGCGTGAACAGCTCGGCCTCCGCGGCCTCCGCGGCCAAGGCCCCCGCGTGGCCGCTGCGCAGCCGACGGACCTCGCGCGGCACGTACAGGCCCTGGACGCGCGCGACCTCGTCGCTCTCCTCGAACACCCACGCCCAGCCCGACAGCACGCCGTCGAGCCGGGCCACGGCCACCCCGACCGTCCGGGGACGCTCTCCTGCCCCGGCTTCCGCGTCGTCGGGGAACGGGTGGTCGGCGGCTGCGTACAGCTCCCGGGCCAGACGGTCCTCCGCGTCCGGCCGACCGTCCCAGGAAACGGACATTTCGCTCGTCATGCCGGAAGAGTAGGGCGGCCGGAGCGTCGGGCGGGGGCGGCGCACTCGGGAGCGGCCCGTGTTCGTACCCACCCCGCCCCGAGGCAGAGGGGACGACGAGCGGGGTGGACCTTCGGCATAGACCACGTTCCGCATCCAGGCCGACGTCCGCGCCGATCGTGGGGGAGAGGATGAAGACGCTCCGCACGCCCCCACCACCTCTTCCACGCCCACGCTCCACCACCTCGTCGAGGACCCCCACAGTGATCATCTCCGACCGGCCCGTCCCCGCCCGCCGCCCCGACATCACCGCGTTCCGCCTGGTGAGCGGCCTCGGCCTGATGCTGATCGCCGCCGCCGTACCGCTCCTGGCCGGCGCCGCCCGCGCGCACCCGCCGACGGCCGAGGCCTGGCAGTCGGCGGGGGTGACCACCGCGATCGGGCTGGGCGCGGCCGTGGCGGTCCTCGGCGTACGGGTGCTGACCCGGCGGGCGACGAGGGGTCCGGGCCGCCGCTCCTGAGCGCGGGTACCCGCGGGCTATCCGAGCGCCCGGGCGGCGGCCTCGACGCGCGCCCGCTCCAGGAGTGCGATCTGGCGGTCCGCCCGCTCCGACAGGACGTCGAGGTGCTCGGTGAACAGGCGTCCGTCGGTCTCGGACAACGCGCGCAGCGTCCGCCAGCACGCCGCCTTGGCCGCCACGTCGGCCAGGAGCGATTCCAGTTCGAGGACGTCGGTGAGCGGCGAGCGGGCGAAGAGCCGGCCGTTCGGCCGCAAGCGGTCCGCCCGCTCGGCGAGCCAGCCGAGAGCGACCTTGGGACGGCTCGTGGGCAGGCCCAGGTCCTCCATGATCCCGAGCAGGCACTGGCGGTCCTGCTCCACCTCACGGGCGAGGTCGGCGAGCGCGGGCTCGCCCCGCCGCGCCCGGGCGGCCCAGCGCGCCAGCTGGACGCCGCCGGTCGCACCGGCCAGGTGGTCGTTGAGGTACGCGGACAGGAACTCCGCACGGTTGCTCCGGACGGGACGGGCAGGACGGGTGGGACGGACGGGACGGGCCACCACGGCGGGCGCAGGGCCCCGAGGCTTCCCGTCCCGCCCTTCCCCGGCCCGCACGGGCTCCTCGCGCACCGACCCCTCCCGCACGGGTCCCTCGCGCACCGGCTCCTCCCGCACCGGCTCCTCCCGCACGGGCCTCTCCCGCACGGGTCCCTCGCGCCCGCCCCCGGCCGTGCGCATTCCGAGGTCGACGGCCGCGCCCAGCCGGGCCCAGCTCTCCTCGGCGGCGGCCAGGTCCTCGCGCTCCAAGAGGTCCGTGACCTGTGCGAAGTCCACTCCCACCCGCTCCAGCGCGGCGAAGTGCCGCAGCGCCGAGGCGTGGTCGTCGACCGCCGGCGTGTGCACGGGGAGGGCACCGTGGTCCGCGTACGCGGCCAGGGTCGCGCGCGACATGGTGCTCACGGTGCCGGCGATGGCCAGCTCGGTCACGTACTTGGTGTCGGGGCAGGCGGGGTCGTCGACGCCGGTGGACGCCCACAGCGGACGCTGGGACCGGGCCCCGGCCCGGGTCAGGCGCCGCCGCAGCGGTCCGGCGGCCTCCGTGCCGTACGCGTGGTAGGCCAGCCGGGCGTTGGCGACCCCGCTCCTGCCCTTGAGCGCCAAGGCCTCGGGAGTGCCGAGGGCGTCGAGGCGGCGGTCCACCTCGGCGTCCACCCGGGACACGGGGAACGAGGCGACCGAGTGGATGGCGGCCAGGTCGTGCCCGGCGCGCCGGGCACGGTCGAGTCCCGCCGCGTGGGCGGCCATCACGGCGCGGTAGCGGTCGAGCGCGAAGACCAGTGTGAGGTGGACGCTGATCCCGCGCGCCACCACCTCGGTGGCGGCCGTCAGGCCCTCGGGGGTGGCCGGGACCTTGACGTACAGGTTCGGCTCCCCGACCTCCTCCCACAGCCGCACCGCCCGCGCGACGGTCGCGTCGGTGTCCTTGGCGAGCCTCGGATCGACCCCGACCGACACGCGTCCGTCCAGGCCCCCGGTCCGCTCGTGGACCGGGGCCAGGGCGCGGCAGGCGGCCCGCACGTCGGCGGTGGTGAGCGCGAGCACGGCGTCGTCGACGCTCGTGCCCCGGGCGCCCAGGTCGCGGAGCTGGTCGGCGTAGTGGTCCCCGCGGGACAGCGCGGCGGTGAGGGTGGTGGCGTTCGTCGTGACACCCACGACGTGCCGTTCGGCGATGAGCCGCTCCAGTTCGCCACTGGTGAGCAACGCGCGGGAGAGGTCGTCGAGCCAGACCGAGACGCCCGCGGCGGACAGGTCGGCGAGCGGGTCGGGCACGGTGGACGGGAACATGCTGGACCTCCGGGGAAGGGGAGAAGGAGCTGACGTGACGACGGCACCCTCGGCGGTACGGGGCGCGGGCGCCGTCACGGTGATGTCGCACGGTCGTCCACGGGACGCGAGTGCCGGGCGGCCGCCGGGGACCGGAGTGGGACCAGTACCCCGCAAACGGCGCCCCGCACGCCGTTCCCCTTCCGGGCTTCCGCCCCGGTCCGCCTCCGTGGAAGTCGCTTCCGGCAGAGGCCGGTTCGGGCCACGGGCGAGAACCGACGAACCTCCGACGACGGCGGGTCATCCGCCCTAGTCTGGACCGAGTTGACCCGGGCCCTGGTGCCAGGGCGTGTTGCGAAAGTCCCGCCTGCCCCGCGACGCCTGGCACGCACGCTCGCTGCGTTGTCGGGATCATCCAAGTACGCCCAGTACGAGGATGACCCTCCGCCTTGCGAGCGCACGCACCAGACGCCGCGGGGCCCGCCCTTCGGGCGGACGGCGCTACTTTCGCACCACGCCCTGGCAGCCTCGATCCTCGTTGATCCCCCACACCTGCAACCGTCCAGGATCGAGGGCTACATGCCCCCCACCCCGCTCCACCGCCTGCTGCGCACCGAGCCGCACGGCGACGACCTGCTGGCCACCGTCTACGGCGAGATCGACTTCTGTACGGCCCCGACCCTGGCCGGCGGTCTGAGCGCCCTGGCGCAGACCACCCGGCCCCGGCTGCTGATCGACCTGCGCCACATCGACTTCATCGACTGCTCCGGCCGCCGTGCCCTCACCGCCACGCGCGACATCGTGACCGTACGCCGAGGACGCCTGCGCCTGGTGTGCACCCGGCCCCTCACCCGTACGGTCCTCCATAGGCCGCCCTACCTGCGGCCCTTCGACATCATCCCCGGCCTCCCGGCCCTGCCCGCCGCGTGAGCGGCCGGACGCCGCACCGAGGGGCCGTTCCCGTCCAGGACGACCCCCGGAGACGCGAACGCCGCTCTGGCCCTCCGTACGGACCGGAAGGCCGGGCGACGGAGGGGCGGTTACCGGCCTCGCCGGGGCATCGTGGCTCCCGACGTGCCGTGACCGTGCGCTCGCCGCCCGGTCGTCGTGGCGTGGCTTGGTGAAAGGTGCTGCGGGGGTGGGCGAGCGGTGAAGCGGTGGTGCGGGGGAGTAACGCGCCGCTGGCATAGGCCGGTTGACGCCTTGGGAACGGGTTCCCGATGTGAGTGGATGGAGGCGTGGTCGTCGGCCGCCGCCAGGGTGGCGTCACTGGCGGCGGCCGCGAGCGCGGGAGTACGCGGCTCGGCTCCCCCTTCGCCGCGTGAGGTCCCGCACTGGATCGCCCCTCCGGGACCGGGACCGTCAGCGGGATGTGGCCCCGGGTCGAAACAGACCGGAAGGGCGATGGGCCCAGGCCGATGGCGTCGGCGCTGCGGCCTGGGCCGCCCGGTGGACGGTGGCGACCCAGGGGCCGGGGGCCAGCAGGAGGAATCGGTCTCCGCCGACACCGGCGGGCGCTCCTGCTCTCGCCATGGTAGTGCCGTGGGTACCCGAAACCACCCTCGTGCGTCGGCCAGTTGACGCGAATTCACCAAACGCGCCGCGCCGCGCCGCCCGTAGGTCGTCCGTACGACCGGGCACGGCGCGGACGGAGTCACCGACTCCCTTTGGGGTACGCTGACAAGAAGGCGAGTTGTCGACACTGGCGCTCCATGCGACCCCCTTCGCGTCGGGTGCGCAGCGTCCCGTACGAAGACGGCGCCCCGGACGATTCCAGCCCGGGGACACCACGGGACGCGCCCACCGGCCGCCACGTCACTCGCCCCACTCACCCCTCGGCCCCCGACCCCGGCCGTCGCATCGACACCGAGGTCAAGGAGCCCTGGATGACGTCGAGTTACGCCGCGCGGACTGACGCGCGGTCCACCACCACGCCCGAACCGACCGAGCCGGTGCTCGCCTACGACGGAGCCGCCCCCTTCCCCGTGGACACCGTGCCACCGCACGCGCGCGACCGGGGCGAGCGGCTGTCCCTGGTCATCACGGCAGCGATCGTCGCCCTCCCGTTCATCGGACTCGGCCTGGCGCTCACCCTGCTCTGGGGCCGGTTCGTCCACCTCTCAGACGTCCTGCTCGCCCTGGTCCTGTACGTGGTGACCGGGCTGGGGGTCACCATCGGGTTCCACCGCGGCCTCACCCACGGCGGCTTCACCGCCCGTCGTCCGCTGCGCATCGCGCTCGCGGTGGCCGGCTCGATGAGCTTCCAGGGCAACGTCGTCGACTGGGTCGCCACGCACCGCAGGCACCACGCCTTCACCGACCGGCCCGGTGACCCGCACTCCCCCTACCGTTACGGGACCGGGCCGGGCGGGCTGCTCCGGGGGCTCCTTGACGCGCACGTCGGCTGGCTGTTCCGGCACGACCCCACCCCGGCGGACCGCTACGCGCCCGACCTGCTCGCCGACCCCGACATGCGCGCCGTGGCCCGGGCGTTCCCCGCGCTGTGCCTGCTCACCCTGGCCCTGCCCCTGGCGTGGGGCTGGATCGTCGGCGGCACCTGGGTCCACGCCCTGGTCGCGCTGCTGTGGGCGGGCCTCGTCCGCATCGCCCTCCTGCACCACGTGACGTGGAGCGTCAACTCGCTGTGCCACATGGTGGGTCGGCGGCCGTTCCGCACGCGGAAGCACGACCGGGCCACCAACCTCTGGCCGCTCGCCCTGCTCTCCTTCGGCGAGGGCTGGCACAACCTCCACCACTCCGACCCCACCAGCGCCCGGCACGGCGTCGACCGCGGCCAGCTCGACCCGTCCGCCGCCGTGATCCGCGTTTTCGAGCGGCTCGGCTGGGTCAGTGACGTGCGCTGGCCGAGCCGGGACCGCGTCGCGGCCCGCCGCGCGTGACACCGCACCACGTCGTACACCCAGGAGCTCAGCATGACCGTCCCCCCTCTTCCCCCGCCCCCCGTCCCGCCGCTCACCGCGCGGGTACGACTGTCGCCGCCGGAAGGCGGCCCGCGCCTCATCGACGGCGCGTGGTGGCCGCGCGGGAACGACCTCGTGACCGAACTGCCGCCGTTGCTTAGCGCGTTGCCGGAGAGCTGGCACCCGATCGTCCACGTCACCGTCAACGCGCTCTCGTGGTCGCCCTTCCCCGGGCACATGCTCCACGAGGGCCGCATCCTCCAGCTGCACCACACGCACTCCCCGCACTCCCCGGACACGGTCTGCCTGATGGCTCCCGGGTGGGGGCGCTGGGACCTGCTGCTCGTACCGCCGGGGGCGAAGAAGTGGCCCGGTGACGCATGAGCGGAGCGGCGCCCCGGAGACCCGGAGACGTGCTCGCGGGCACGGGCCCGAACGCCCGGGTCCTGATGCGGGACAAGCTGGAGGAGATGTGCGAGGTGGCCCGCGTGGCCTCGGCGCACGCGGCGGTGATGTGCGCGACGGCGGCGCGGTCGTGCACGGCCGCCCAGCAGATGCGGGTCGACAGCGAACGCATGCTCACGGCCGCACGCATCGGTTTGGAAAGGGCCAGGGACGCCGGTTAGGCCGGCGGTGCGCACCACGGCCGGGGAATGTGGTGCGCACCTCGGGTCCGGGCGGCCGACGGTGTCATCGGCCCGTGGGTGCCTTCGGTCCGGTGCGAAGCGGCGTGGCGGCGGCGCCCGGCGCGGGTGCGCTGTAGCCGCCGATCAGGAACGTGCACCCGGTGAGGGTGAGCAGGCGCCCGAGCGCGGCCGACGGGTGGTGCAGGCGCAGGGCGGCGCCCGCGTCGGCGGCCTGCAGGTGGGCGCCGAGGAAGGCGTTCAGACCGCTCACGTCGCAGAAGGTGACGGTGGTCAGGTCGACGTCGATCGTACGCATCCCCCCGCGCAGGCACTCCCGCAAGGAGGCGCTGAGCAGCGGGGCCGTCTCGGCGTCGATCTCACCGGCCAGGGTGACCAGTGACCGGCACCGCTTGTCGTGGCGGTAGACGTTCAGGCGGGGCAAGGACATGGCGCCTCCGTTCCGGGAGACCGGCCGGTGGGAAGCCCGGGAAGCGGGCTGGGCCCGGTGCACCTGTGGGTTCGGCAGCAACGCGCCGTCGGGGTCTGGAACGTCGACGTCCTGATGTGGAGCGTAGTCCCGAACCGGCGGGCGTGGGAGGCGCGTCGGGTTCCAGCTCGCGATCGGTGCGGACGGGTGCCGCGCGCGCTCCGGCCGTACCGCCGCGCGGGCTCAACGCGCGCCGCGCAGCGCGAGGTTGGCGGCGGTCTTCTGGAGCAGCCCGTAGGCGAGGACGGGCATCAGGAGGTGCGGCTTGTCCGGCGCGGCGGCCGTGAGCAGGGCGGCACCGGCGCTGCTGTTGTTCATGCCGCTGATCAGGGTGAGGGACGAGCGTGTCGGGTGGTCGAGGCGCAGCGCGGTCGAGGCGAGGCGTCCCAGCAGGAAGGAGGCCGCGCACAGGAGTGCGGCGGTGGCGACGGCGGCGCACAGCAGCAGCGGGCGTGGCCGTTGCAGGCAGGCGCCGAGGGCCCCGCTGGCGTTGGCGTACGTGGTCAGGAGGGAGGCGACGAGCGCGACCGGCTCGACGAGGATTCCGAGGCGTTCCGCCGCGGCCGTCGCGAGGAGCGTGCGGGCCGCGGTGCCGAGCAGGCACGGCAGCACGATGGCCCCCAGCGCGAAACCGCCTCCGGCCGCGGCGCCCGCGACCTGCAGGGTGCGGGTGTGCGGGCCTTCGACGAGGGGGGCGAGGAGTCCGGTCACCAGGGGAGTGGTGAGGGGGCTCGACAGGGTCGTGAGGAGCACGGCGGCGACGATCGTGGGCTGGTCGGCGGTGTCCTTGGTCGCCCAGACGGTGGCGCCCGAGGCGACGGGCATGGTCACGATGAGGATCAGCGCGGTGGTGATGCCGCTGCCGTGGTCCTGGTCGGAGCCGGCCCGCAGCAGCAGTGCGACGAGGGGGATCAGCGCCAGGGGGAGTGCCGCGTGCAGCGCCAGCGCGGCCAGCAGCGGCCGGGGCCGGGCCAGCAACGGTGACAGGGCTGCCAGGGGGAACTTGTAACCGGCCGCGAACAGCACGACCCCGAGCAGTACGGGGGTGGCGTGCACGGCCGGTCCGTGCGCCGGCGCGTGCGGGCTACGTAACCACAGCCCCGGGCCGGGCAGGAACAGGGCCAGCAGGTAGGCGGCGACCACGGCACGGCCCAGGCGGGCGCGCAGACCGGTGGCGAAGCGGCGGGCGGCGACGGAGCAGCGAGTGGTGGCGGAACGGCGAACGCTGGTGGAAGCACGGTGCGGTGGCACGTTTTCCTCGGTGGTGCGGAATCGGGGCGGGGCGGGGGAGACAGGCCCTTACCGTGGGGCGCGGTCAGCGGGGCCCGGTGCGGCGTCGTGCCCGGACCGGTCGGTCGCGTACAGCCAATGGGCGGCACAGAGTGCGCCGAGCGCGCTCCACGCCGTGGCCAGAAGCCACCCGGCGAGGACGTCGCTGGGCCAGTGCACGCCGAGCCGGACCCTGCTCACCCCGACCAGCGCGGCCCAGCACACGGCCGACGCGATCCCATAGCGGTGTCCCCGCGGCCTGCGGAGGAGGAGGGCGACGACGACGATCCCGGCCGCCATGGCAGCCGTGGTCGCGTGCCCCGACGGGTAGGCGTACCGAGAGGCCCGCGTCAGCCAGTCCTCGGCCGGTGGCCTGGGGCGGGCCAGGACGGTCATGAGGCCGAAGCGCACCGCCTGCCCGAGGGCCAGCCACGCCACGCAGCCCGAGGCCGCCACGGCGATCCGCGTCCCCGAGGGCCAACGGGCTGTCAGGAAAGGGTGGTTGGCGAGTACGAGAGCTCCCGCGCCGAGGGTGACCAGGTACGGGATCGCACCGGTTCCGGTCGCGGTCACCATCCTGAACGCGGGCACGTCCGCGGCGGTGCGGTGGGCGAGTACCGTCCGCAGGAGTGCGGAATCGCCGGGCAGCGGCGCGAGCGCGCCGGCCGACAGGGCGATGGTGAGGGCGAGGAGCGCCACGGCAGGCAGCAGGATCCACCACCCGTACCTCCGGGTCGTACCCGGCCGGTCGCTCATGCGGCGGTGACCAGCGGCTGGAACCGGCTGCGGACGAGTAGCCCGGACAAGGCCGGTGCGTGCCGGGACAGGAGCAGGCCGAGGGAGGCGGCGACGAGGGCGCCCACGGTGAGCCCCGCGAGGACGTCGTGCGGGTAGTGCGCGCCGACCCAGACGCGCGAGGCGGCCATGGCCAGGGCCGCGAGCCCAGCCACGGCGCCGAGGCGGGCGGAGACGAACCACAGGGCCACGGCCGCCGCGGCGGCCAGGGCGGCGTGGTTGCTGGGAAGTGACCAGTCGCCAGGCGCCGGGCAGGCTTCCAGGGTGGCCACGTGCAGGGTCCGGCACGGCCGGGTCTCGTGCAGCAGCGACTTCAGGACGCTGTCGGCCGCGAACGCCGCGAGGGTGAGGACGGGTGCGGCCAGCGCCAGGACCGCGCGCCCGGGCTCGCGCCGCCGGGCGCGCCACCAGGCGCCGAGCATCAGCAGCGCGAACAGGGCGAGCCCGTAGGTGGAGTAGGCGCTGATGAGGGCGTCGAGCCAGCTGGGTGCGCGGTGGGCTGTGTCGACGACGTCGAGGTAGGTGCCGGTGTCGAAGCCGGCGGCGACGGAGTGCAGGTGCGTCATGCGCCCTCACCGGCCTGGTGCGCGCGCCGGGCGCGCAGCAGCTCCAGCGCGAGCGGGATCAGCGAGACGACCACGACGACCCCGATGATCGGGAGCAGGTAGCGGTCGACGTTCGGCACCGAGGAGCCCAGCGCGTAGCCGCCCAGGACCAGGCCGACCGTCCACACCAGTCCGCCCGTCACCTGCCAGAGCGCGAAGGTGCGGGGCGGGACGGCGAGGATGCCGGCCAGCGGGTTGAGGACGGTGCGCACGATGGGCAGGAAGCGGGCGAGCACGATCGCCTTGGCGTGCCCGTAGCGGTGGAGGACGTCGGCGGCGCGCTCGGCGCCGTCGGCGAGCTTGCGGGACTTGGTGCGGGCCAGGAGCGCGGGCCCGGCCCTGCGGCCCAGGTGGTACCCGGTCTGGGCGCCGGCGAGCGCGCCGACGGCGGCGGCGAGCAGCACCCACGGCAGTGAGAGGTGCCCGGGTTTGGCGGCCGGTCCGGCACACAGCAGGCCGGCGGTGAACAGCAGCGAGTCGCCCGGCAGGAAGAACCCGATGAGCAGTCCCGTCTCGGCGAACAGCACGAAGGCGATGCCGAGCGTGCCGAAGGCGGCCAGCAGCGACTGCGCGTCGAGCGGGTTCACCGCGAGTGCCACCGGTGGTACGGCGAGGGTCATGAGGATGCGCCCCTTCTCCTGGGCTGGTCGGACAGCGAACGGCTATCCTGACTACAAAAATGTAGACCGTCTACGTCAATGTAGACGATCCAAGGGTGGAGGCGGTTCCGTGACGCACCAGGAGAGCGAGCGCAGGCCTTCCGGCGCACTGGAGGCCAGCGTCCTCGCGGCCCTGTGGGCGGCGGGCGCGCCGCAGACGACGGCCCAGGTCAGAGCGGCTCTGGCGCAGGACCTCGCGCGCACCACCGTGGCGACCCTCCTCGTGCGCCTGTACGAGAAGGGCGTCGTCGGGCGCAGGCCCGGCGCGCGCGGCTTCGTGTACTACGCGACCGAGGACGCCAACGGCCTCACCGCTCGCCGCATGCACCAGGAGCTCGCCCGGCGCGGCGAGGACCGCGGCCTCGTCCTGGCCCGCTTCGTCGAGGGCCTCAGCGACCAGGACGAGGCGGAGCTGCGCCGCCTGCTCGAGGAGCCCCGCCCGTGATCGTCCTGCTGCTGCTCCCCCTCGCCCTGCCCTGGGCCCTGCCGCCGCTGCTGCGCCGGTACGTCCACGCCGTCCGCCCCGACATCGCGCTGTGGGTCACGGCCGGAGCCTCCTTCGCCCTGGCGGTCGGGGTGATCTCCTGCCTGGGGGTGCTGCTCCTTCCTCTCGCCCTCCACGTCCCGGCCCTGGCGGCCCTCGCGGAACTGCTGCGGCCGCTGCGCGTCGGGCCGCCGCTGCCGGTCCTCGCCACCTCGGTCCTGTCCGCCGCGGCTCTGGCGGCTGCCGCCACCGCCGTGGTGCGTGGCGCGTCGAGGGAGGTGCGCGGCCTGCGCGCGACCCGGCGCCGCGTCACCCGGCTGCCCGCCGCGGGCGGCCTGTGCGTCGTCGACGACGCCCGGCCCGAGGCGTTCGCGCTGCCCCTCGGGGTGCGGGGCCGCGGCCGGATCGTGGTGTCCTCCGGCATGCTCCGTGCGCTGGGGCCCGGTGAACGCGAGGCGCTCCTCGCCCACGAGCGGGCCCACCTGTCCCGCCGCCACCACCTCCCGCTGGCCGCCGCCCAGTTGGCCGGCTGGTGCCATCCCGCGCTGGCCGCCGCCCTGCCCGACATCGCCTTCGCCGCCGAACGCGATGCCGACGAGCGCGCCGCGCGCGCCTGCGGCGACCGTGGGCTCATCGCCCGGGCCGTGGGCCGCGCCGCCCTCGCCACCGCGCGCGGGCGGCGCGGCGACGGCCTCCCCTCGGTGGCACCCGCCGCGACCGGCGGCCCCGTACCCGCCCGGGTGCGCGCCCTGCTCTCGGGCGCCCCGGCCCGCCGCTTCGCCCCGGCCCTCGCCGCCGTGGTCCTGTTGTGCGCGGCGGCCGGGTCCCTCGCGCTCGCGGGAGCCGTGTCCGTGCACCGCGGTGTGGAGGTCGCCCAGGGGGAGCATCCCGCCGACTAGGGCCTTGGCGACTGGAACCCGCCGACCGAGACCCCGAACACCCGTCCCGCGTCCGCCGCTTAGGGCAGCCTTCCTTTACCGACTACGTTTATGTAGTCTCTGGAGTGATCCCGGGACGGTCGTCCCCGGGCACCCCCGGCTTCCCGCACGCGAAACGAGGCACCATGTCCGCCAGCCCCCGCCGTCTGCTCGTCGGCGCGAGCACCGCCGTAGCCGCCGTCGCCACGCTCGCGGGCTGCGCGCAGAAGGCCGACGCGGGCGACGGCGCGGTCAGGGTCACGGCCTCGGACACCGCGTGCGACGTGTCGAAGAAGGAGTTCCCGGCCGGGCACGTGGAACTGGCGGTGGAGAACAAGGGCTCCAAGGTCACCGAGGTCTACGTGCTGTTCCCCGACGACCGGATCGTCGCGGAGCGCGAGAACATCGGCCCCGGCACGAAGGCGTCCATCACGACCGAGATCAAGGCCGGTTCGTACAAGATCGCCTGCAAGCCCGGCATGAAGGGCGACGGCATCCGCCAGCAGGTCAAGGCCACCGGCGGCAAGGCGGGCCCGGCCCGCTCGCCCGAGATGGACCAGGCCGTCGCCTCCTACCGCCAGTACGTGCAGCAGCAGGCCGACGAGACGATCCCCCTGTCGAAGGCCTTCACCGACGCCGTCCGAGCGGGCGACGTGGAAGCGGCCAGGAAGGCGTACGCGACGTCACGGATCGGCTGGGAGCGCACCGAGCCGGTCGCCGAGTCCTTCGGCGACATCGACCCCAAGGTCGACGTGCGCGAGGACGGCCTGGAGGCGGGCCAGGACCCGGCGAAGGACTGGACCGGCTGGCACCGCCTGGAGAAGGCGCTGTGGCAGGACGGGAAGATCGGCGACCCGGAGAAGAAGCTCGCCGACAGGCTCGACCTGGACCTGGCCGACTGGGTCAAGCGGGTCGGCAAGGCCGACATCACCCCGACCTCCATGGCCAACGGTGCCAAGGAACTCCTCGACGAGGTGGCGAAGAACAAGGTCACGGGCGAGGAGGAGCGCTACTCGCACACCGACCTGGTCGACTTCAAGGCCAACGTCGAGGGCGCCCAGAAGTCCTTCGAGCTGCTCAAGCCGGTCGCCGCGAAGAACGACGCCGCGCTGGTCGCCGAACTGGACAAGCAGTTCGCCGCGCTCAACACGCTGCTTGACAAGTACCGCGCCGACAAGACCGGTTACGCCTTCACCTCGTACGACAAGGTCGGCAAGGACCAGCGCAAGGAGCTCTCCGACGGCGTCAACGCCCTCGCCGAGCCGCTGTCCAAGCTCGCCGCCGCCGTCACCAAGTGACCACGGGCGACAAATGACCACGGGCGAGCGGGAGTCCCGCCGCCCCTCCCTCTCCACCCCCTCCCTCTGCACCCCCTCACGGACGCCCCCCTCACGGACAAGGAGCCGGCGTGCTCGGCAACTACCTGATCGGCCTGCGCGAAGGCCTGGAAGCCAGCCTCGTCGTCTGCATCCTGGTCGCCTACCTCGTCAAGACCGGCAACCGCCGGCAGCTGCGCCCGGTCTGGGCCGGGGTCGGCCTCGCCGTGGCCCTCTCGCTGGCCTTCGGGGCGCTCCTCCAGTTCGGCTCCTCCACCCTCACCTTCCAGGCCAAGGAAGCCCTCGGCGGATCCCTCTCCATCCTCTCCGTGGCCCTGGTGACCTGGATGGTCTTCTGGATGCGCCGCACCGCGCGGCACCTGAAGGGCGAACTCCAGGGCAAGCTCGACGCCGCCCTCGCCGTCGGCACCGGCGCGCTGGTGATCACGGCCTTCCTCGCCGTCGGCCGCGAGGGCCTGGAGACCTCCCTGTTCATCTGGACCGCGGTCCAGGCAACCGGGGACGGCGTCCGCCCCCTGATCGGGGCCCTGCTCGGTCTCGCCACGGCGGTCGTCCTGGGCCGGCTCTTCTACCAGGGAGCCCTGAAGATCAACCTCGCCGCGTTCTTCCGCTGGACCGGCGCCATGCTGGTCGTCGTCGCGGCCGGCGTCCTCGCCTACGGCATCCACGACCTCCAGGAGGCCGACCTCCTGCCCGGCCTGCACGCCCTCGCCTTCGACATCAGCGACACCGTCCCGCCGGACTCCTGGTACGGCACGCTCCTCAAGGGCGTCCTCAACTTCCAGCCCGACCCCACCGTCCTCCAGACGGCCGTCTGGGCGCTCTACGCCGTCCCCGTCATGGCGCTCTTCCTGCGGCCCCAGCGCACGGACGCGCCCCCGCGACAGGCCCACGACCGGGCCGTGACCCGGTAGGCCACGCCCAGACGACCACGCCCCGACGACGACCACGCCCCGACGACCACGGCGCGACGAGAGGACGGACGGTGTACGAACCGCAGGACGCCGACCACGGCGCGAGGCCGGGACCGCTGGAGCCGGAACAGGTCATCGCCTGGCTGCGCGACCGCGACGCCGTGGGCCAGACCCTGCAGAACGCGGTGGACCACCTGCCCAGCCAGCGCGACGTCACCCTCGCCACCATGGCCGACGTCCTCCAGGCCACCGCCCAGGGCCTCGAACTCCCCGCCGCGGCGGTGTGGGCGGGTGTGAGCGAGTCCGTCCTGCGCGGCTGGATCGACGGCGACCCCGCCTTCGCCTCAGCCCTGTACGCCTGCGCCGCCCTGGCCGCCGCGCACGGCCTGCGCCCCGGCCACGACAGCACCACCCCCGCCATGCTGCGCCTGCTCCTCTCGGCGCTGAGCGGCGGCGCCACCAAGAACGACGCGGCCCGCCTGGTGGGCGTCCCCGAGCGCCGCCTGCGCCGGCTGACGCGGGAGTTCCCCGCGCTGGCGGGCCTGCTGGACGCGGCGCGCAGCGTCCGCCCGCGCCCGCGCCGCTCCCGACCCGCCTACGTCCCCTCCACCTACCGGCCCCGCCGCCCGGGCCAACGGACCCCTGCCCACGGTGCGTTCCGCCTCGTCCAGCGGGAGGACCGCGAAGGGACCGCGTGAGGCGGCGTGCACGAGGGGCGGGGCTCAGCCGCCCCGGACCGCGATCGCCGCGTACTCCACGTACTCGTGCAGGCCGTACGCAAGCCCGAGCGCCAGGACGGCCGAAGCCGCCACGCCCACCGCGAGACCGGCCGCTCCCACCCGCCGCGCACGCCCCCGCGGGGCGGTCGGCACGGGACCCAGCAGCGCCTCCACCCGCTGGGGCACCGGCCCCGTGGACACCGCGAGGACCGGATACCCGCCCCGACCGGCGGCGCCCGCACCGGCCCCCGCCAGGGCCGCCCGCGTGATCGCCGCGGCCGTCAGGCGGCGGTCACCCACCGCCTCGGCAGCCGCCTCGTCCGCCCACCGCTCCAGGTGGAAGCCGAGCGACGCGCGCAGCGGCCTCAACGCCGGGTGGACGACCACCGACAGGTCCACCAGCACGGACAGCAAGTGGTGGCGGCCCGCCAGGTGCGCCCGCTCATGGGCCAGCAGCACCTCGCGCTGGCCCGCGCTCAGCGCCCGTACCATCCCCGAGGTCACCACGACCCGCCCCGCCCGGCCGCGGTAGCCGGGCAGCGCGTACGCGTCCACCTCCTCACCCGGCACCACGAGGAGGTCGCCGTCGCCCGTACCGTCAGCCACCGAAGCCCAGGCGCGCCGGAGCAGCGCACGCTGCCGCAGCCCGCGCCGCACCAGCAGCACGCCCTGCGCCAGCAGCACAAGGCCCGCCGCCGCGGCGACCGGCACGGCCGCGGGCCACACCCGCAGGACCCGAGCCGGGGACACCTGCTCCAGCGAGGCCAGGAACGGCACGTGGAACAGGCCGACCAACGCCGCGACCGTGCCGCCCGCGGACAGCAGTGCCGCCGCCGTCAGCGCCCAGCACGCCTCGCGCGGCGGCAGCGCCCGGGCCAGCCGACGCGCGAGCGCGCCCGCGCCCCACGGGAAGGCCAGCGCGAGGACGACCAGGACCAGGGCGAAGGTCACTCCGCGTCCCCGGACTCGGCTTCGAGCAGCAGCCGGCGCAGGGTCTCCTCGTCGCCTTCCGAGAGCGAGGACACGAACCGCTTCAGCACCAGGTCACGGTCCGGCTCGCTGTCGAGCTCGCGCCGCATCCGTCCCGCGACCAGCCCCGCGGCGTCCTCCACCGGCGCGTAGGCGTACCCCCGTCCCGACGGCGTGCGGGTGAGCGTGCCCTTCTCGTGGAGCCGGGTCAGGATCGTCGCCATCGTCGTACGGGCGAGACCCCGGTCCAGCGCGGTGTTCACCTGCTGGGCCGTCATCGGCTCCCCGGCCTCCCACAGCACCGCGAGCACGTCCGCGACGAGCTCCCCGTGCGGGCGCTTGCCGTCCCGCTGCATCTCCGCCATCTCTCTCCTGCCCACCACACGCCCGGACGATCGCCCCCACCGGGCCCGCCCGCTGGGCGGACACGACCGCGCACGAGGTCCGGTGAGGCAGCCCTAACCTACCTCGGTCGCGTCAGGCCCCGCCGTGAAGGCGTACGCGCGGTCGGGCAGCGCGTGCCGCAGGACGCGCCCCCACATCGACGCGTACTGGCGCCACAGCGGGCCCGTGACGTAGGGCAGCCCGTGGCGCGCGCAGATGTCCCGCACCCGCGGCGCGATCTCGGCGTACCGCCGGCTGGGCAGGTCGGGGAAGAGGTGGTGCTCGATCTGGTGGCTGAGGTTGCCGCTGAGGAGGTGGAAGAGCGGACCGCCCTCGATGTCGGCCGACCCCTCGATCTGCCGCAGGTACCACTGGCCGCGGCTCTCCCCTTCGACCTCCCGCTCGCTGAACGTCCGCACCTCCCCGGGGAAGTGGCCGCAGAAGATGATCGTGTGGGCCCAGACGTTGCGCAGGCCGTTGGCGGTGAGCGTGCCCAGCAGGCAGGGCAGCGCGGACGGCCCCGCGAGCAGCGGGAACAGCACGTAGTCCTTCGCCGCCTGGCGGAACGCCTTGCGCAGGAGACCGCCCAGGTCGCCCGCGAAGGCGCGCACGCTCTTGCGCCGCCCCAGCACCGCGTCGGCCTCCAGGTCGTACAGCGCGATGCCCCACTCGAAGACGGGCGCGAGCAGGGCGGCGTACAGCGGCTGGAACAGGTGGACGGGCCGCCACGGCTGGCCGGAGCTCATCCGCAGGATGGTGTAGCCGAGGTCGCGGTCGCGGCCCTCGACGTTGGTGTACGCGTGGTGGAGGTGGTTGTGGGTGTGCTTCCAGGCGTCGGCGGGGGTGAGGAAGTCCCACTCCCAGGTCGTCGAGTGGACGGCCGGATCGCCCATCCAGTCCCACTGGCCGTGCAGGATGTTGTGCCCCAGCTCCATGTTCTCCAGCGTCTTGGCGGTGGCCAGCATCGCGGTCCCCGCGCACCAGGCCGGCGGGAACAGCGAGACCGCGAGCGCGAGGCGCCCGCCGGCCTCGAGCCCGCGCTGGGCGGCGATCACGGTACGGATGTAGAGGGCGTCGTCCGCGCCGCGCGCGGCGATGACCTCGGCGCGCAACTGGTCGAGCTCGCGGGCCAGTTCCCCGGCGGGGTCGGCCTCGATCCCGGCCGGTGCCGGTACGGGTGCCGGTACGGGTGCGTCGGCGGCGGTGGCCTCTGCGGTCATGGGTTCCTCCTCGATCGGTGACTAGAGATCCAGGACGACCGGACCGGCGGCGCCGTTGACGCAGGTCTGGACGGGACGGCCGGGCTCCCCGTGGAGCCTTCCGGTACGCAGGTCGCGCACCCGGCCTTCGAGCAGCGGGACGAGGCAGCCGTGGCAGATGCCGGCCCGGCAGCCGTACGGCATGCCCACGCCCGCGGCCTCGCCCGTCAGCAACAGGGGCGAGGCGGCAGGGGAGTGCGTCTCGACCCCGCTGCGGGCGAAGCGCACGAGGCCGCCCAGCATGCCGGGGACGGGCCGCAGGAGGGGCGTCGGCCGGAAGCGCTCCACGTGCAGCAGCTCGCGCACGCCTGCCGTGGACCACTGCTCCTCGGCGACGGCCAGCAGACCCGGAGGACCGCACACCCACGCGGACCGGTCCGCCCAGTCCGGGCAGGCGTCGGCGAGGTCATGACGGGTGAACCTCCCGTCGGTACGCGTGAAGCGCAGTCGCACGTCCAACCATGGGCAACGGTCGGCCAGTTGGTCCAACTCGGCTCGGAAGAGGCATTCCTCCGGGGTGGGCGCGGAGTGAAGGAGCGTCACGCGCGTAGCGGGCCGGCCGGAAGCGCGCAGGGTGCGGAGCATGCCCACCACCGGGGTGATGCCGCTTCCCGCGGTGAGGAACAGGATGCGCTCGGGCCATGGCTCGGGCAGCGTGAACGCGCCTTGCGGGGGCCCGATGCGCAGCACCGTGCCCGGTGGTGTGCGGTGCACCAGATGGGGTGAGACGAGGCCACCGGTTGCCTCCTTGACGGTGATGGTCACGTCACGCGTGCGCGGGCCCGCGGGTGAGGTGATCGAGTACGTACGCCAGTGCCGCACCCCGTCGATCTCGACGCCCACCGGCAGGAACTGGCCCGCGCGGTGCGGGAGATGGCCCCGGCCCGGCCGGATGGTGAGGGTGGCCGCGTCGCGGCCTTCGCCGCGCACGCCGGTGACGCGTCCGGCCGGCCGCCCGGTGTCCCACAGGGGGTCCCACAGGGTCAGGTAGTCGCCGGGGGTGCGCGGAGTGGTCAGCCAGGAGAGGGCGGAGAGGAGGGCGTCAAGGGTGCGCGAGCCCGGCCCTGGGGGCGACCAGGCCCGCACGTTCACGTCCCTGGTCGGCCACAAGGCCATGCCCGTTCCCCTCTCGTCGTACCGCCGCGGGCGCGGGGAGGCTGGTTCCGCGGGCGGACGGGGCGCGGGCAGGCGCAGGGACGGTGCCCGGCCGGCGGTCGCCGGCCGGGCACCATCAGTCGGTCAGGAAGCGGGGCGGCCAACGGTCAGGCCTGCGACCGGCCGTAGTACGAGCCCAATTGCTCGTGATACGTCGGGTCGCTGAGGTGCTTTTCCTTGTCGAAAGGAGGAGAGTTCTTTATTTCCTCCTTCGTGCGGCCGACGAGGATCTTCCGCTCCTGCATGTCGATGCGTGAAACGGTGCCCGCGGGAAGGAGTACTTCCTTGCCGGACATGCTGCTGCCCATGTCGACGACGATGTAAGCGGAATCGGCGTCCTCGGAATGCCTCTCCACCCGTCCGATGCCCCCGTCGGTCGCCTCGACCTTGAATCCGGTCAGATCGCTTCCCGTCCGGTGCGACACGCTCTTCTGGTAACCCCAGATGTTCTTGTCCACGGCTTTTTCCTCTCTCTTTGGCGGCTGTCTTGTCGATCAGGGCGCACTGACGGGAGGCCTCCTGGGCCGCCTTCACAGCGGCAGAGGCTGCTTTCACCGTGACCCGCGTCCGCCGACACGACCGCGCATGAAGAACCCGATGACCCAGAGGACCAGCAGGATGACGGCGACGTACCACAGGAGGTGCAGGGTGAAGCCGAATCCGAAAAGGATCAGCACCAGTACGAGAAGAACAATCCAGAGAAGGATGGGCCGACCTCCGCTTCGCGTCGAACTGCGCGTCCGCGGGGTCCCGGCGACTGGTGGGCGGCGGGCCACACCGGATATTCCGGTTGCTTCGGCCCTGTGCCGCACGTGTAGTCAACGTCCTCCACCCCGGTGTGTCAATGCCTGTGGGCGGGCGGGAATTTTCCGTTCCGGAGGGCCGATTGTCGAAATGAGCCATCCCCGACGCGGCCCGGCCTCCGTATTTCCGCGGACGCCTCGTCAGCGGGGTGGGGAACGCACGGGGCGGGCGAGCGCCATCGGGGCCGGGGGAGCGATCGGTACCCCCGCCTCGACGGGTGGTTCGGCCGGCTCGGCCAGTGGCAGGACGCGGTCCTCCCACCAGGACAGGCCCATGACGGTGGCGAGCAGGACGAAGGGGACCGCGGCCGGAATGATCAGCGCGTACATGTGTACCGCCTGTGCCAGATGCGTGCGACGTGGCGGGCACGGACCGGCGCCCGCCGGGAAGCGCATCGAGGCCGCCACCGGGGGCCTGGTGAGGGGCGGGGGCGAGTGGCCGCGCTTGTGGCGCGAGGAGGTTCCGGCAGCGATGCGCGGGTGCGCTCCCTGGGGAGCGCGGTGGTTGTTCGGCGCTGCCGGGGGCCGGGGCGGCACGGCGCACACTAGCGTCCGGCGTGTGCGCCGGAAAGATGTCAAGTAGCCATCCGGCAAAGGCAGTACGCGCGGACACGGAGAGGTATCCGCAACGCCCGCGCGGGGTTAGGCTCGCAGGTGAGGCCCCAGCCCCCGGCAGCGATGCCCGTCGCACACCCCGGGAGGCCCCTGGTGCCCGTGTTCCTCTTCCTCCTCCTCGCGGTCCTGTTCGGGCTCGGCTTCCTCAGCCCCCTGTGGTGGGTGGCCGCGGCCGTGGTCCTCTTCGGCGTGATCGCCCCCGGCCGGGGCGACACGGGCGGCTGGGCGCGTCGGCGCGGCTCCGACGGCAGTCGCTACCGGGACTACCAGGACTACCGGGCGTACCGCGACTACCGGGAGTACCAGGACCGTCGGTACGCATGGCCACGCCGCTACCGTCGCCGGCCCCGGGACGAGCAGCGGCGCGAGGAACGCCAGGACCGGGACCGCCGCTGACCCATCGCCGCGCGCCGGGACGACGCCCCGCCTGCGCTGTCCCGTGGGTGCGCCCCGGCCCATCGCCCGCTCCCTCGGGGTTTTCCCGCGTGCGGGACGGGCACTGGGAAGGCCCGGCGCGCCCGCGGCAGCCTGAGTCCCCGGCCCCGCGTGCATCGCATCGCGCCGTCTCCCGGCACCTGTTCCAGCGAGGAGTACGCCCATGCTCGGCTACCCGCCCGTGCCCGCCGAGGGCCTTTCGCACAGCGCCGCGCGGACTCCGTCGCACCCCCCTCCGGAAGCGGACCCCGCCCGCGCCCCGGCCGCCGTGCGCGTCCTGTGCCGGGCCACCGGCGCCGGACCCCGCTGTCACGATGCCCGTAATGCTGCCGACCCGGCGGTGTACCCGCGACGGCACCAGGGCGAGCGG
This sequence comes from Streptomyces sp. NPDC001941, assembly GCF_040296945.1. Classification (NCBI taxonomy): domain Bacteria; kingdom Bacillati; phylum Actinomycetota; class Actinomycetes; order Kitasatosporales; family Streptomycetaceae; genus Streptomyces; species Streptomyces sp. NPDC001941. The sequence goes on from NZ_JBEOYE010000035.1 coordinate 50,763, forward strand.
GACCCGGCCGTCCTCGGCGCGCTGCCGGCACGGCCCGAGGAGCGGCGTTGACCTTCACCGACCCCATCCAGGCACCCGGTACGGACGAGCGGATCTGGCAGCGCTGGCAGGGCTGGGCCGCGCTGCCGACGATCACGCTGGAGTCCTTCTCCCACGTGGTCGTCGTCGCGGCGCACCCCGACGACGAGGTGCTCGGCTTCGGCGGGTCCCTCGCCCTGCTCGCCGCGGCGGGCGCGCACACCACCGTCGTGTCGGTCACCGACGGCGAGGCGTCCCACCCCCGCTCGCGGGTGCTGACCGCAGCGGGCCTCGCCCGGCTGCGGGCCGGGGAGACACGCGCGGCACTGGGCGAACTGGGCGCGCCGCAAAGCGAGGTGATCCGCCTGCACGTCCCCGACACGGCCGTCGCCGAGCACGAGGACGCCGTCGTCCGGGCACTCGTACCGCTACTGTCCGGGGCCGACCTGGTGGTCGCGCCCTGGTCCGGTGACGCCCACGGCGACCACGAGGCCGCGGGCCGCGCGACGGTGCGCGCCGCCGAAGGACGGCCGGTGACCTGCTGGCAGTACCCGGTGTGGATGTGGCACTGGGCCGCTCCCGCCGACGACCGGGTCCCCTGGCACCGCGCCGCCCGCATCCAGTTGCCGCCACGCGTGCGCCGGCTCAAGGAGGCCGCGGTCGGGCGGTTCACCACCCAGATCCGCCCCCTGGGGCCCGGGCCCGACGACGCGGCGATCCTGCCGCCCGAGGAAGTGGCCCACCACCTGCGCGACTTCGAGGTGGTGTTCCGGTGAACGTCCCCCGCCACGAAGGCGCCCCGGGCGAGACCTTGACGGAGGGTGGTGAGGGCGAGGACGGCACCCCCACCCGCACCCCCACCCCCTCACCCACTCCCCGCGAAGACCTCGCATGAGCACCGACACCCGCCCGCACCGGCCCGTCCGGGCCATCGCCGTGATCCTGCCCGCCCACAACGAGCAGGAGCTCCTGCCCGCCGCCCTCAGGGCCGTCCGCGTCGCCACGGGCCACCCCGGACTCGGCACGGTACGCGTACTGACCGTGGTGGCCGCGGACAGCTGTACGGACCACACCGTGGCGGTCGCCCGCGCCGAGGGAGTCCTCGTCGTCCCGGTCCGCCACCGCAACGTCGGGCAGGCCAGGGCATCGGCGGTGAGGACGGCGGCCGCCGAGCTCGGCGCCGATCCGGTCTGCTTGTGGATCGCCTCCACCGACGCGGACTCCCGCGTCCCGCCCCACTGGCTCGCCCACCAGGTCGCCCGGGCGCGCCAGGGGTGGGACGCGGTCGTCGGCACCGTCACCGTCGACCAGTGGGAGCCGCACCAGGGCGTCCTGGCCGACCGCTACCGCCGCCTCTACGAAGTCTCACGGCCCCCCGAGAGCCAGGTCTGGGAGCACCCCCACGTGCACGGTGCGAACCTCGGCGTCGCGGCCATGGCGTACGAGCGGGCCGGCGGCTTCCCGCCCGTACCGCTGGACGAGGACCGCGTGCTCGTCGCCGCCCTGGTGCGCACCGGGGCCCACGTCCTGCGGACCGCGCAGTGCCCCGTCGCCACGTCGAGCCGCGTCCGGGCGCGGGCGCGCGGCGGATTCGGCGACCACCTGGGTGAGCTTGCCGCGAACTGATCCCTGGTGCCCCGGCACCGGTGGTGCCCCGGCCCCCGCGCGGGCCAAGTCCCGCGCGGGGAAACGGGGTTCAGGGGTGCGGATTGCCGTGGTCGGGATCGTCGTTGATGGTCTGCCACGAGCGGCCCCGCTGGGCGGGCCCGCTCTCCTCGGCCGGGGGATCCACCTGTGTGTCCCGGCGAGCCCTCTCACGCGTACGGCGACTGCCGTAGACGAGGGCGCCGATCAGGGCTGCGGCGATGAGTACGCCGACGAGGATGAGCCACAGAGCGCCGCCGGATCCAGCGGCAAGTTCGAAGGAAGTCTCCATGCCTACCCAGTAACCATGCCCGGCCCGGGCATCCCCCGGTGACGCCTTTACTTGCGATGACGTACCCGAATCGGGCCCGGTGCGACGCAGCCAGCAAGCCAGCAAGCCAGCAAGCCGGTCAGGGCAGGCGCAGGTCCGCCCACTGCTCGGTGCGGACGAAACCGGTGGCCTCGTACAACCGGGCGGCCGGGTTTCCCACGGTGACCGACAGGCCGAGTGCGGGCAGCCCTGCCTCGGCGGACAGCCGCAGGACGTGGCGCAGCAGCAGCGAGCCGGTGCCCCGGTAGGCGGGGGAGGGGTCGCGGAACACCTCGGAGATCCAGGGGCCTTCCAGGGGCGGGTCGCCCGGGGTGTCGTGCACGAGTACGGCGGCGACACCCCGGTGGGAGCGAGTGTCGAGCAGGACCGTGCTGACGGGCAGGAGCGGCTCCATCAGCGTGCCCTGCAGCAGCGCCTCCAGGTCCTCGAAGGCGCTCATGTCGTGATCGGGGTGCCCGACGGGATACGCGGCCGCGTACGCCTCCCGCAGGACCGCCGGGTCCACGCCCGTCGCGGGCACCGCCTCCAGGTGCGCGGGCAGCCGCAAGGCCCCGGACAGGTGCGGCGAGTCCCGCAGCACGTGGGTGTAGGAGGCGAACCGGCGCTCGATCCGCGCGCCCCGCGCCGCCAGGTCCGCCTCCAGCGCCTCCCGCGTCGTCGCACCCCAGCCCGACAGCTCCGCCAGGACCAGCTCCGCGGCGTCGGCGGCGGAGACCCCGCCGGCGGGACGCAGGTCGTCGGCCCACCGCACGTCCTCCCGCTTGCCCGCCTCGTAGAAGGCCACGGGCGTGCCGCGGACATCCCGGACGACTTCGGTATCGCTGTCCACGTATGACTCCGCTCTCAGCTCTCACGTCTCACGAACATCCGGTGCTCATGAACGCACCACCAAGGTGTCGGTGTGTCATATCGCCCGTATCGCCCTCATTGTGCACTGTCCTGTACGTCCCTCAGCGCCGGTGCGGCTCCTGTCGCCCGGGCGGCGCGGGCGCGCCGGTCGGGCGGCTGATGGCACCGGTGTCGAACGTCCCGTCGGTGATGCTCATGGCGAGCGCGGCCAGTGACTGCTGGTGTGCGCGGGCGTAGGCGCGCAGCGTGTGGAACGCGGTGTCGGGGGTGGTGTTCCAGCGCTCGGCCAGGACGCCTTTGGCCTGCTCGACCGCGATGCGGCTGTGCAGCGCGTGCTGCAACTGGTCGCGCTCGGTCTCCACCGCGACGATGGTGCGCTGCTGCATGAGGGCGATGGTCGCGACGTCCGCGAGCGCTTGGCCGAGTGCGATGTCGGCGGGGGTCATCGGCTGCGGTGCGGCGCAGAAGAGGCCGAGGGCGCCGATGGTGCGTCCGCGCAGCTTAAGTGGGAGCGCGTTGGCTCCGCGGAGCCCGCCCTGGAGGGCGGCCGGGGTGAAGTTGGGCCAGTCGCGGGCCGCGTGCTCACCCGTGAGGTCGATCCCGGTGCAGGGGCTCCCGGTCCGGTAGGACTCCTGGCAGGGGCCCTCCATGTGCTGGAGCGCGAACAGCTCCAGCAGACGGGTGTACTCGTCGGAGGCCGCGAGGACGCGCAGCACGGAGTCGGCGTCCGCGAGCATGACGCCCGCCGCCTGGATGCTGAGCAGGTCCATGGAGTGGCCGCACAGGCGTTGCAGGAAGTCCAGGACGTCGAAGTCCTCGGTGAGTGAGTCCGCCATCTCCACGAAGACGGGGGCCAGGAGTTGGTCGCGGTTCATGCGGGCGGATCCTTCTCGTCAGGGGTGTCCTCACCGATCGCGTCGTCGGTGGTCGAATCGTCGTCGGCGTCGCCGCGGCCGAGCCTCAGCCGGCGGGTGACGACGGCGTGGGCCACGTCGTCCAGCGACCGGCCGGAGCCGTAGGCGTGGGCGCGCAGGCGGACCAGGGCGTCGGCGAGACCGATCCGCAGCTGGATGCTCAGCATTCCGGTGGCCTGGTGGACCTCGGCTCTCGCCAGCCCTTCCGTGGCTTCGAGGAAGCCCGGGACCTCGCCTTCCGCCGCGGAACGGGGCACGGGGTCGCGCTCCGGCGCCGGCCGGCCCGTGGCGGGAGCGTCCTGTCCCTCCGCCGTACCGGGGCCGGACAAGTCCAGGCCCAGGCAGTACCGCGTCAGCGCCCGGGCGAACAGGTCGGCGCCGTCGTTCGACGCCCCCGCCAGCGGGCCCGGACACGTACGCAGCAGGGTCAGGACGCCGATCCGCAGCGCACCGATCCGCAGGGGGAAGCAGAAGACCGCGCGCACCGGGCCCGTGTCGCTCGTGGTCAGCGCCGGCCAGCGGTCCTCCCGTACCGTGTCGAGGTCCTCGACCCGCACGACCAGGCAGTGCCGCATGCTGTCCAGGCTCGGACCCTGGCCGCACGTGAACTGCAGATCGCTGAAGGCGCGGGCCAGCGGGTGCGAGAACCACATGGCCTCCAGGGCGCTGCCGCCGTCCCGGCTCAGGCACACCGCCACGCCGTCCATCTCCAGGACGTGCGCGGCCTCGGTCACGGCGTGGGAGGCGCCGTCGGACCAGCCGTCGCCCTCCAGCAGCCGCAGCACCCCCATCATCCGGTCACTGCCCACGGGGGCCCAGAGACCAGGAGAGCGCTGGCACGTCGGACGCACCCCTGCGGGCATCACCGGGCGCACGAGCGCGCGGCTCGGTCAACAGCGCCCGAAGGCAGGCGAATCCAGTGGAGTGGACGACTCCGGTGCGACTGGGCGACATGGGGACCCCTCCTCGGATGAGGGCCTGGGTCCTGGGCCGACGACACCACGGTACGAGTACCAGGCTTCGCCCATGCCGAACCCTCGCCGCGCGCATTCCGATGCCCGAGAAGGGGGCGGCAGCGCCGCGGCGGGGAGGCGTGGTGCTTCCACCGCGACGCTGCCGTTGTGTGGTCGCCCGCGCGGCCCCCCAAGCCCGTCGGAGGCGACCTGGTCAGGAGCCGGCCACCGTGTCAGTGCGGAGGCGTCGCAGAACGCGAGGGGGAGTGCGCGTGTCAGGTGGCCGGGAAGCACGGCGTTCATCGGTGATGCGCAGCCGCGCGACGACCGGCCAATAGCACGTGGGGACAGGATGGTTGACCGCTCCACCGCTCTGCGGGACCGCGAAGGCCGACTGCTCCGGTCGGCACGTCGGAGCAGCTAAAAGCCTTGCTGAGAGGGTTGGTTGTGTCGGGAGACGACACCCCACAGGATTCACCCGCCAAGTCCGTACGGTCGCTGGACCGCCGGGGGCAGGGGCGTGCCGAGAGCGTATCTCCTCCGGCCCTCGACCGCCATGCCCCGACCGGGTGCCGTCCCCGGCACGAGCCCGGCGCACTCCGGAGCACATGGCGACGTGACCCCGCCTGATGCGTACGACAGGTGTGGGTGGCGGCGTACCCGGGCACCCGGCACCGCTGTGCGGATCGATCCCGAGACCACGGTTCCTTCCACGGCGTGCGCGGGCGGGCACACCCGATCCCCGCGTACGAGAACGACACGGTTCGTCGAACCGACACCGTGACGCCCCACACGAAGGATCACCATGACAGAACGCAACACGTTCCTGCGCAGCGCGCACGACCTGGGCCTGGCCGCGTGGTTCGGCGGCTCGCTGATGGGCGCCATAGGCCTCAACGGCGCGGCCGAGGAGGAAGGCGTCACCGACGTCGGCACGGCACGCATCGCGTCGGCGGGCTGGGCCAAGTGGGCACCGCTCGGCGCGGTCGCCATGGGCGCCCACCTGCTCGGCGGCTCCGGCGTGCTGCTCGCCAACCGCGACCGGGTCCGCAACCAGAAGGGCGTGGCCGCCTCGACCGCCACCAAGACGCTGCTGACCGGTGCCGCCATGGCCGCCACCGCGTACACGCGCGTCCTCGGCAAGAAGGTCGACCTCGCCACGTCGGAGAAGCAAGAGGACCAGGAGACGGCCGAGAACGTCCCCGTCACCACCCAGCAGGCGCAGAAGCAGCTCGCCCTCATGCAGTGGGTCGTGCCCGCGCTCACCGCCGGGCTGGTCGTCCTGAACGCCCTGCACGGCGAGCAGCAGCGACCCTCCCAGGAGCTCCGCGGCAGGCTGCGCGACAGCCTCAACAGCCAGAGGAACTCCAAGCGCTGACCCCCCGGGCTCCTGACGCGTGAGCGGACGGCACGCCCCGGCAGCCGCCACCACCATCAGGGGCCCGCCGCCGCGAGACCCCACGCCCGCACAGGGCACTTCGACGATCCCGGAGACCTCGCATGCCCCCCCACCGCATCACCCGATCCGCTCGCAGAGCTGTCCGCGGCCGGTGTGTCCGTCTGGCTCGACGACCTGTCCCGTGAACTGCTCGCGGGAGGAGAGCTGGAGGAACTGATCGCGCGGAAGCACGTCGTGGGCGTCACGACCAACCCCACGATCTTCGCCTCGGCGCTCGCCAAGGGAGACCGCTACGACGACCAGCTGCGCCGCTTGCGCGAGCGGGGGACCGACGCCGAAGCGGCCGTCGCAGCCCTCACCACGGACGACGTACGCACCGGGTGCCGGGTCCTCGCCCCCGTGCACCGGCGCACCGCAGGCGTGGACGGCCGGGTGTCGATCGAGGTCGACCCCCGGCTCGCCAGGGACGCCGACGCCACGATCGCGCAGGCGCGCACACTGTGGGAGACGGTGGGCGAACCGAACCTCTTCGTCAAGATCCCCGCCACCGAGGAGGGCCTGCGGGCGATCACCGAAGTCATCGCCGGAGGCCTCAGCGTCAACGTCACCCTGATCTTCTCCCTCGACCGCTACCGCGCCGTGCTCGACGCCTACATGTCGGGACTGGAGCGCGCCGGGCAGGCCGGACACGACCTCACGAGCATCCACTCGGTCGCCTCGTTCTTCGTCTCGCGGGTGGACACCGAGGTCGACCGGCGCCTCGAGGCCATCGGCACCCCGCGGGCCCTGGAACTGAAGGGCGGGGCCGCGCTCGCCAACGCCCGCCTGGCCCACCAGGTCTACGAGACGACGACCGCCGAGCCCCGCTGGCGGAGCCTCGCGGTGGCCGGCGCCCGGCCCCAGCGTCCGCTGTGGGCGTCGACCGGCGTCAAGGACCCCTCCTACCCGGACACCCTGTACGTCAGCGGGCTCGCCATCCCCGGCACCGTGTCCACCATGCCCGCCGGCACACTCGCGGCCTTCGCCGACCATGGCACCCTCCCCGCCCCTGACCGGGACCGGGAGAGGGAGGCGGCCCGTGCCCACTTCGTGGCGCTGGCGGACGTCGGCGTGGACTTCGCCGACGTCACCGACGCCCTGGAGCGGGACGGGCTCGGCACGTTCGAGAAGAGCTGGGCGGAACTCGGCGCGACCGTGAGCGGCCGACTGAACGCCCGTACCGAGCCCCGGTCGAGCAGCGGCTCCGACACCCACGCCGACAGCGGGGAGACCGAGCAGGCTTCGGAAAGCGCCGAACTCCTCGGCATCTACCTCAACGACCACCTGGCGGGCGCGAGCGGCGGCACCGAACTGCTGCGCCGGACCGCCGACGCCCACCAGGACCGCAAGCACGCCGCTGCCCTCAAGGACCTGGCCGAGCAGGTCGACGAGGACCGCCGGGCTCTACGCCGGATGATGTCGGACCTGGGCGTCGCCTTCGACCCGGTGAAGGCAGGCCTGGGCTGGCTGGCCGAGAAGGCCGGGCGGCTCAAGCTGAACGGCCACCTCTTCTCCCGGTCGCCGCTCAGCGACGTCCTCGAACTGGAGGCGGTGCACACGGGCGTCCAGGCCAAAGCGGCCTGCTGGCGAACCCTGCGCGTCCTCGCCGACACCGACGACCGCCTCGACGCCCACCGGCTCGACGCCCTCCTGCGACGAGCCGACGAGCAGTCAACGACCCTTGAGGAACTGCGCATCCGCGCGGCGGCGCGCACGCTCGGCACCCACGGAACGAACTGACCAGGACGGGTCCGGATCCGGCCGCTGTCTGCGGGCCCGCCGCCCCGGAACCCGGCGGGCCCGCGGTCACACCCGGGAGTGGTGCACGATCCAGGCCAGCGCGCCCGAGCCCTCTTCGTACTGCGGCGCCTCCCGCCAGATCCGTACGAAGGCCTGAGCGAGGGAGGACTCCGCGTCGGCCACGGACGCGCACCGGACGACGGCGAGCACCAGCAGCAGACCGCACACCTCGTCGAACAGCTGCCCCATGGCACGAAGGCTCCCGCGGCCGACCTCCACGAGCAGCACGTCCAGGCTCACGTCATCCGGGAGCGCTCTGTGCCTCCGCTGACCGGCCGGCCGCGTGCCGGCCCGTCGGGACGCGTGAGCAACGCGGCGCCCAGGCGGCCCGGCCGGGGCCACGTGGCGTGCGCTCGCGTGCGGGGGACGGGAGACGCCCGTACGCCGCCGGGCCATCACGCGCCACCCAGGGGCCCGGCACCCCGGCGTCCTGCCCGAGCCGGGTGAGGTGCGGTGCACGGGTGCGCGACAAGTGCCGGGCGGGGGAGTGGAGTTCTGGTCATCCTGGTCCACCGAACGGTCGAGGGACGCGCCGGGGTCCAGGGCCTGCCCCTCCAGCGTAGCCGCTCAACACCCCTCACGGCAGAGCGAGGTTGAGCCGCACTCGACGCCCCGGACCCCGCCCAGGGCAGGCGCCGCGGCCCTGATATGGGTGAGTTCCAGGGTGCGTACGTGAATGCTGATGACGGCGAACTCCTCGCACACAGATGCCGGTTGACACGCCTCCTCGGTCAGGGCGGCATGGGCGCGGTCTGGCTGGCCCATGAAACCCGGCTGGCACGGGACGTCGCGGTCAATGAGCTGCGCCTGCCCGGCCACCTCGGGGACGCCGAGCGGGCGAACTGGATCGCGCGGCTGGACCGGGAGGCGCGCGCCGCGGCACGCCTGAAGCACCCGGGCATCATCACCGTCCACGACCGGATATGTCCCTGGCCGACCTCGTCGAGGCACGGGGACCGCTCCCGCCTCAGGAGGTCGCGGACATCGGACGCCAGGTCGCCGCCGCCCTGGCCGCCGCGCACCGGATGGGCATCACCCACCGGGACATCAAGCCCGCCAACATCCTCCTTGAGGACGGCCGCGCGGTGCTCACCGACTTCGGGATCGCCGCGGTGGAGGGGGACGCCACGCTCACGGCCACCGGCATGATCATGGGGACGCCCGCGTTCATGGCCCCCGAGCAGGTCCGGGGCCTGCCCGCGACGGCCGAGTCGGACCTGTGGTCGCTGGGAGCGACCCTCTACGCCGCCGTGGAGGGGCGGCCGCCGTTCGACGCCATGACTCCCAGCGCGGTTCTGGTCGCGGTGGCGACCGAGGAGCCCGCGCCCGCCGTACGGGCCGGCCCGCTCGCTCCCGTACTGGCGGGGGTGCTGCGCAAGGAGCCGGCCGAGCGGCTGACGATGGAACAGCTGCAGGCGCGGCTGGCACAGCCCGTAGCCGTACGGGCACAGGCCCCTGTCGGCGCGCCCCCGCACTCCCCGGCTTCGCAGCAGCGGACCGTCACCGCGATGGCACCGCGTCCCGCGGTTCCGCCCACCGCGCCCGCCGCCGCTCCCGGGGCTGCGCCGGCCGGTCCGGTGCCGCCGCGCCGCCGCTGGTCCACGCGCCGGACCGTGCTCGGCGTGGGCGCGGTCGTGACCGTACTCATCGCGTCGGTGACCGGTTACGCGGTGATGAAGTCCGACGCCTTCAATTCCACGTACCAGGCCAACCTGAGTACCGCCGAAGGAGCCGGGACCCCCTCGGGCTGCCAGCGCGGGTCCGGGGCGCGTGCCTCCGGGGACCGGGCCCGGATGACCTACACGGCCGGGTGCGCGGACTACGACGCGTGCGGCTCCCGGACGGACAGCGCGAAGCAATGGCTGGCCGCGCTTCCCGGCGTGGCCGCCATCGCCTTCGATCGCAACAGCGCCTGCCTGACCTCGCGAACGGGCTGCGACGTCCAGGTCACCGCGACCCCTCCGGATGACCGGCCCGCCGTGCGGCGGGCCTTGCTCCGCCTGACCGTGGAGGCCGGATCCGCCCGGCACCCCCTCGCCGGCGCGTACCACCTCGAAGTCGACTTCGGCCGGTAGCCGCGCGCACGACGGTGACACGGTGGTGCGGCTGGCAGCCGGCAACGGCCGTCGTCAGGGTGGGCCGTGTCAGTGCATCGCCCTACAGTTGGACGTCAGCGGGCAGCCGGTGCGCAAGAGGCGCGCGGGCTGATGAGGGCGTAGGGGAGTGGGGAGCAGGGGTGTTCGAATCCATCACCGATCACGGGAATGAGGTTGCGGCGGCCCCCCAGGGCGCGGCGACCGCCCCGGGGCACGATCCGGCGGCGGGGCGGATCACCGCGGTGAGCCGCAACTCGTCGTACGCGTTCAGCAAGCCCAACCGGGCCTCCGTCACGCTGCTCGCGGGCCTCGGCGTGCAGGATGACGTCCACGCGGGCGAGACGATCCGCCACCAGTTCCGCATGACCTACGAGCCGGACCTGCCCAACCTGCGCCAGGTCCACCTCATGCACGAAGAACTCTTCGACGAACTCGCCCTCAGGGGCTTCGAGGTCCGCGCGGGCCAGCTCGGTGAGAACGTCACCACCCGCGGGGTCGACCTGCTCGGCCTGCCCACCAGGTCCCTGCTGCGCCTCGGGGCCGACGCGGTGGTCGAGGTGACGGGACTGCGCAACCCCTGCTCGAAGATCAACGACTTCCGGACGGGTCTCCTGGGCGAGATGTTCGCCCTGGACCCGCTCACCGACGAGTTCACCTTCAAGTGCGGCGTCATGGGCGTGGTCCGCCGGACCGGGACGGTACGGCCCGGTGACCCGGTGGTGGTGGAACTTCCGCCCCTGCCCCACCGGCCGCTGGCGCGGGTCTGAACCCGCGGAGAACGGATCCGTCGGCGTCGTCCGCACGGTACGGCGCTATGACCGACCGCTCGGCAAGGGCGTACGGGAGTGAGCCCGCCCCGGCGCTACGGCACCAACGGATGCGCCGAGTACTGCGACCCGTACCCCGCGAGGTAGAGCCTCATCGCACACTGGTCCTCGGCCTCGATGAACACCTGCTGCCCCCAATGGGCGCTGAGGCGCTGCGCGACGGCCATGAGCCGCCGGCGTTCTTCCGGCGAGTAGGCCGGGAACCGAACCCAGCCCCGCTCGGCGATGACGTTCCCGAGGTCGCTGGACAACACCGCCCGCGCGCGCCGCTCCTCCTCCTCGGTCAGCGGCGTCGGCCCGCCTTCGGCAGGCGACACGCGGACGTTGTACAGGTCTCGGATCACTGGCTTCTCGCAATGCGTCTGGTCCGTTTGCCAGGAGGATACCGGCACGGCCGACCGCCATGACTGCCCGCTTGGGACCGGGGCCACCGCAACCTTCCAGCGGCGCGTCCTGCGCGAGTCCGGCATCACCCGGGAGCACAAGGCCAGGCTCCACAAGGCCGGGCGCCACAAGGTCGTCGAACTCCGCCGCGAGGACCTCGACGTCCGCTTCCCGGGCCTCCTGGACGCCGTCCTCGCCGCCACACGGCCGAACAGGCCCGCCGACGGGACGGCGCCCGCCGGCGCCGTCCCGGTTCCCGGCCCCGCCGAGGATTGAGGCCCGCGCACCGTTGTCGTACGAGAACGGGCCTGGGAGGGGCACTCGCCCCGGCTGTCGTGAGCCGGATCCGGCCGGGTACCGCCCACCGACAAGGCGGCACCCGGCACGGTAGGACTCACCAGGAGCCCTCACCGGGGGATTCGGAGCCCGTGCGCTGCCGGATGGGTCCGGCTCGCGCTTGCCCGCGCCTCGCCGGTACTGCCCCTCTCCGCCACAGCGTCCTGCGAACTCCCTCACAGTTCAGGCGTTTTGACCTCGCCGCAACCCGCACCGATGAACGGGCCGAGAACCGGCACGTCCTACCGGCGCCCGGCGTGGGCGGGCGGCGGCCGCCGTCGGGGCGGCGGCCGCGTGCCCCGTCCAGGTGGCAGCGCCCTTCTCCTGGCGTGCCACTGGAGCACTCCCTCCAGGCAGCCGGGGGCATAGCCATCCCGGCCTCGAATGTGCCCCGAGGGACGGGCCGGACTGTCGGTTGACTTCCGCGGGAGTGGAAGGCAAGCCCGGCGCTCATGGGGTGTGCGCCACAGGCTCGCTCTGCTGCGGGATAGGCCCTCCCGGTACGCCAGAAGGCGCGGAGGGCTGTCTCCACCGTACGGCCAGGGGGCCGAATCCCACCCCGGGGACCCGGAACTGTTACGCGGGGCGGTCCCGACCCCGGTGCGCCACCACTGCGAGCCCCTGCCGCGGTCCCGAGGCCCAAGTCCGGCTGGTATTGGCCCACGGTTTTGCGGACACGGAGCCGGGATGGTGGGAGGCTGTACGAAAGATCCCGGTTGCCGCCGTCCCAAGCGGCGCCAATCGGAAGCGCGCGGGACCACCGCTCCCCTGTCCGGTCCTCGCGCGGGACGCTCTCCTGGCGCGGAGGCGGAGCCGCGGGAGGCTCCACCAGCCGGCACGCGTACGGAAGCGGAGGCTGGAGCCGTGTCGTCGGTGATACGGCTCCGGCCGGTCTCGGCGCGAACGGTGCGGGTCACGGTCACCCGCCCGCCCGACCACCGGGCGAAACCGGCTCCCCAGGAGCCCACCAGAAGGGACTTCACCAGAAGCACTGGCACGTGCAGAGGATCGCCACCGTGTCCTGCGTGGTCCAGGTGTCTCCCTCGCCGCCGAAGTGCCGTACGGTGACGGTGTCCCGGCCAGTGCTGGCGCGGCAGCTCACGCCGATGTGCTCGGCACGGTCGTGGCGGCAACCGCGGCAGGTGTCCGTGGTGTTGGGGCGCCAGCCCTCGGGATAGAAGCCCCCGCAGTCGCACCGGCTGCCGTCACCGCCGCACACGCCCTCCAGGTGGACCGTCCACAAGTGCCCGCATCGACATCGGGCCACACGGCCGTCGCTCATTCCCGCTCCTCATGTGGCTGAAGACACCCACCCGTACTGCGAACACCCACATCTAGCAGTCGGGTTCATGGGAGGGAAACCCGTCCGAAGCGCCCCCGCAACGAGCCGTCGCGGAGCGGCGGAGTGTGCCGGTGACCTGCTGCTTCTCGCCGTTGTTGGCTCCGGCGGTGGCCGGTTCTCGACGTTCACGGTTGCGGGCGCGGCGGGCTGGCTAGGCGTCCCGTGCCGTGATCAACAAGGAAGAGACGCGGCGCTTCGGCCCGCGTACGCGGCCACCGACGTGGCAAGCGGCACCCGGCCGGAGCTGATGGCACGGACGTAAGCGAATGTAAGGAGCACAGGTGACCGACGACGCCAAGCAGGCCGGCGGGCAGCAGCAAGAAGACGACCAGAACCTGTGGCGCGCCCTGTACACGACCGACGAGGGGTGGTCGGCCGGTGTGCCGTTCGCCGACCACCTGAGCGTGTCCGCCCCGGCGCTGGCCGAGGTGGGCGGGACGCTGTACTGCGTGCACCGTGGAGCCCGCCGGGACGGCGGGAAGTACGAGTGCCTGCCGCTGAACTTCTCCGAGTTCACCCCGCGTGCCGCCCAGCCGTTCATCGACGCGCTCGACGAGGCCCGCAAGCCGCTGCCCGAAGGGGCCTCCGCGGAGGAGGTCGCCGCGTGGGAGGCGAAGGTGCAGGAGGCGTCCCGGGCCCTGGACGAGGCGCGCCGGTGGTCCCGGGACGAGGTGCCGTTCTGGGCGAGCGTGGAGGCTCCGGCGATCACCGCTCACGAAGGGGCGCTCCTCCTGGTCACCACACGGCTCGAAGAGAGCCACGGTAGCTACCGTGGTCATTTGAAAGCGACGCACCTTCGGCCCAACTCCGAAGGAGGACTGAGCGGGTACAACGTCGGCATTCCTGGATACGGATCACTCCGGATCGCCCCTGCCGTGGCGTCGTACGACGGCTCCCTGCACGTCATGTACGTGAACCTCGCGTCGAACCGCATCACACACCTGATCCAGAAGAAGTCGAACGAGGGACCGGGCGATGGGTCCGGGGACGAACTGGCTGAGTCCCCCGGCCAGAGCTCCCAGGGCCCGCAGACATCCCCGGTCTCCGCGCTTCACGAGCTTGAGGACTTCCCCCACTACGACCTCGAGGAATTCCACGACCACGAGCTGATACTCGACCACCGCTTCGACCGGCGCGAAGTGGAGGACCCCCGGCGCGGCACCTTGGGCTACCCCGCCAACCTGGCGCTCGCCGTGCACGACGGGAAGCTGCACCTGGTGTACCGCAAGGGCAGCCGGGACCCGTGGCTGTACCACGCCGTCTTCGACGGCAAGGTCTGGAGCAAGCCGGCCGTGCTCGGCGGAACGAAGGACGAGGACGGCTACGCGGAGTCCGCGCATTTCTCCCGCCGCAACGCGGCACTGGCCTCCTACGACGGACGCCTGCACGCCGTCTACCCGTCCGCCGAGAGCGACAAGCTCACCCACACCACCTGGACCCAGGAGGGCGGGTGGAGCGCGCCGAAGGAGCTCGACGGACACGACTCGAACAACACCCCGGCCCTGCTCGTCGTCAAGGACGGCCCCGAGGGCCAGGAGCACGAGGCGTTGCTGCTGGTGCACCGGGGCATCGACCGGTACGTCCCGCCGACACCGCCGAGCCTGGACCAGGTCGCCTCCCGCGAGGAGGTCCAGTACGGGCCGTGGGTGAGCGACGAGGGCATGGGCGGCTGGTCCCGGCTGCGCCACCGCACCTCGATCACCCCGGCGACCCTCACCGACGGACGGAAGGTACTGATCCTGTCCTGGGAGGCCAACGCCGAGTACTACTGGGGCTTTTGGTACTACCCCGACCACAACCGCTACATCATGCCCACCCATCTCGGTGCGGGCGGCGAACTCTGGCTCGCGGACAGCAAGGGCGCCGTGCCCGACCACCACGCCATCGCGATGGGCTCCCACCAGGTGGACGGCAAGGGCCGCATCCGCGTCGACGCCGTCATCTCCCGCCCGGAGCCCGGGACTTACACCCTGTACAACCGGTACGCCACCGAGAAGAGCAAGCCCGAGAGGACCGGCGGCTACTACTGGACCACCGGCTCGCACGCCGGGCACGACAACGACGACTCGCACCGCTGGTGCCGCTTCCACGTCAACGCCAGGTCCCACGCCACCATCACCCTGACCTGACCCGTACGTCCCGCGTCCGTGCGCGAGCGCGAGCCACGTACACGGACGCGGGACGCCCCGGGCCGGGCCCGGAGGCTCGGGGCGCCGCCGCCCTACGGCCCGACCCGACCCCTGCCCTTGGTCTGTCGGAGGGTCCCCGCCCCGTTTGCCCGGCGGCGTGCCTTCACTTCACCCGCGAGGCGGCGATCGTGTCAACAGATGATCGGACCGGTCATCTCCGTGCGCAGCGTGAGGGGACTCCTGATGTACCAGCGAGCCAGGTTCAGCCGCCTCGGCACCACGATGGCCGTCGCGCTCGTGCTCACCAGTGCCGCCACCGGCTGCTCCCGGCAGCAGGGCACCACGAACGGCGGAACCCCGCACGGTGGGAAGAGCCGGCCGACCGCGGCGTCCAGTCCGGCGCGACCCGCCCCGCGCGGCTTCACCCTGGTGGCCACCGGTGACGTGCTGCCGCACGCCTCGATCATCCGCCAGGCACGCGCCGACGCCGGGGGAGACGGCTACGACTTCGCCCCCATGCTCGACGGAGTGAAGTCCCTGGTCTCCGCGGCGGACCTGGCGATCTGTCACATGGAGACGGTGTACGGCGGCGAGGACGGCCCGTACACCGGCTACCCGGCGTTCGTCTCCCCGCCACAGGTGGCCGCCGGACTGAAGGCCACCGGCTACGACTCCTGCTCCACCGCCTCCAACCACACGCTCGACGACGGGGCCACCGGGATCCGCCGCACCCTCGACGCCTTCGACCGGGCGGGCCTGGCCCACGCGGGCTCGGCCCGCACCGCGCAGGAAGCGGAACGCCCGGCGCTGCTGCACGCGGGGACGGCCAGGGTCGCCCAGCTCGCCTACACCTACGACACCAACGGCTACCCGCTGCCCGACGGGCAGCCCTGGGCGGTCAACCTGATGGACCGCGACAAGATCATCGCCGATGCGCGGGCGGCCCGCCGGGCCGGCGCCGACGTGGTGGTCGTCTCGGTGCACTGGGGCACCGAGTGGCAGGACGAGCCCGACGACACCCAGCTCGACCTCGCCCGCGCGCTGACCGCGTCGAACACCGCCGGACGCCCGGACATCGACCTGATCCTGGGCACCCACGCACACGTCCCGCAGGCGTACGAGAAGGTCAACGGCACGTACGTCGTCTACGGCATGGGCGACCAGGTCGCCGGCCGCATGGTCAACTACTCCGGCGGCTTCGACGACCGCGGGAACATGAGCAGCATCGGCCGCTTCACCTTCGCCCCGCCCGCCGCCCCGGGCAAGCGCTGGGAGGTGACGAAGGCGGAGTTCGTACCGCAGTACTTCGACCCGGACGCCAACCGCGTCTTCCCGCTCGGGGCGGGCGCGAGCGGCTACGACTTCGCGCGCGAGCACATCAGCGAGGTGGTGCTCAGCAGAGGCGCCGCCAAAGCCGGCCTGACCCAGGGCCGTTGACCCCCGCACACCCCCCACGCCCCACACCGGGGCAGCCGGACGGATGGTCCACTCGGGGGGCCGGATAGGGTCGGCCGCATGTCAGCTGCCCCTGAGCCCGTCCGCCCGACCGCTCTCACGCTCCGCCCGGCGGCACGCGCCGACCTGCCCGCGGTCCTCGCTCTGCTCGCCGACGAGGAACGGGTGGTGGACCCGTCGACGCTAGTCGTCGACGAGGCGCACGAGCGGGCCTTCACCGCGATCGACACGGACCCGCGCAATGAGGTCCTGGTCCTGGTCGAAGGCGCCGACGACCAGGACGCGGGCGGCCGGGTGGTCGGCTCCCTGCAGGTGACGTACGTCCCCGGGCTGAGCAAGGGCGGGGCCGAGCGGGCCCTGATCGAGGCCGTACGCATCCGCGCCGACCGGCGGAGCGGTGGACTCGGGCGCATCCTGATGGAGCGCACCATCGACCGCGCCCGTGCGCGTGGCTGCGCACTCGTCCAGCTGACCAGCAACAAAAAGCGTCAGAACGCACACCGCTTCTACGACCGACTGGGCTTCGCGCGCAGCCACGACGGGTTCAAACTGGCCCTCTAGCGTCCGTGCTCCCGGGCGCCTCGCGTGCCCCGGTGACCTCGCAGGCGAGAAACCGGGAGGCCGGTGAGGGTTTGGCCACCGCCACCCCGGCAACCCGTCGGTTCCTGACCCGAGGAGCCGAAGCGATGCCCGAGCCCAGCCCAGCACGGCCCCGTGAGCACGAGAAGCGGCGCCGGCCCCCGACCGGCACCGCGATCCGGGCAGCCCAGCCGCACGGTGCGGTGAGTGCTCTGGCCCGCGGCTACGCCACGCTCCTCGGCCTCCCACCAGAGGGGCCGGAACCCAACAGCCCTTCCACATCTGTCAGTTACTCAACGCCACGTCGAGCGCACGACAAGAAGCGGCCGCGATGACCAGGGAGCCCGCGCGGAGCGCGAATGGATCGGGCGGCACCTCGGGCCTGTACGACGTCCTGGAGCTCATCCTCGACCGCGGCCTGGTCATCGACGCGTACATCCGCGTCTCACTGATCGGCATCGAGCTCCTCACGATCGACATCCGGGTCGTCGTGGCCAGTGTGGACACCTATCTGCGCTTCGCCGAAGCCTGCAACCGCCTCGACCTCGAAGCCGGGCCGGCACGCGGCTCGGGAGCCCGGGAACTGCTGGGCGGGCAAGGCGATGCACAGCGACAGGATCGGACGGACGTCGAACCCAGGCAGACGACACGACGAAGCCCCGAGCCCTTGGCCTGAACCACCCCTCCTCCGGCATGGTGGACCCTGCCCGCAGCCGTGCCACGGGGGTCACCGGCCGGGCCTGACGAGTCGGGGGGCTCATGGACACCGGTACGGGAAGCGTCTCTGGCAGAGACGGCTCCGACAGAACGACGACGCGACGGCCGGACACCGGACCGGCCGGGGGAGGACCGGCCCGGGGGCGAGGCGTACTCGAGGGAGCGTTCGCGCTCCTCGACGCCCTGCGCCTCAGCGGCGACGAGGCGGGCGTGACCCAACTCGCGCACACCTGCGGCGTACCCAAGGCGAGCGTCCACCGCCTGCTCGACCAACTGGTCGAGCTCGGCGCCGTCGAACGCAAGGGCACCCGCTACCGGATCGGCCCCCAGCTGTACCGCCTCGGTCAGACGTGGGACCCGCACCCCGGCCTGCGCGCGGCCGCCCGCGTCCCGATCCAGCGGCTGCGCCTGGGCACCGGCGCGAGCGTGGTCGTCACGGTCCTGAGCGAGGACACGGCGCTCGCCGTCGCCTCCGTCCCCGGCGACGTCGAACCCCTCATGCCCCTGCGCGACGGCATCGCCTTCCGCCTCGACACCGCCGCGGGAAAGGCCCTCAGGAGCCCCGCTTCCAGCACCCCGGTGCTCGACAGGGAGGCCGTCATGGAAGGCGTGTGCTGCGCCGCCCTGCCCGTACGAACCCCCGACGGCCGTACGGTCGCGGCGCTGACCGCGCTCGTCCCGGCGGGCCGCCCGCTGGACGCGCTCGCGCGCCACGTCGTCGAGGCCGGGGCCGCCATCAGCCGGGCACTGGCTCGCGGTGTCCCGCGCCGCGCGCACGCACCGAGCGCACCGGTCCTGTGAACCGCCCGCGCGCGTTCCGTTGAGCGGAACGCGCGTAGAACCGTACGCGCCGGGCGGGCACAGTACGTGTCGTGCCGAGGGGAACACGGCACACCGGCCCGGTCCGACAACAGGACGGCGCCGGATCACCGTCACCCAGTGGCCAGTTCACTGCGTGACCCGTACGTGGGGGGACCACATGCGCAAGAACCGCCTCGCCCGCACCGCCGCCACCGCGCTGCTCGGACTCGGCAGCATCGCCGCCTTCGCCGGCACCGCCCAGGCCGAGCCGATCGACTACGTACGCATCGAACTGGTCGAGCTGCACTGCCAGAAGAGCAGCGAAGGCGACCACGACGAGGCCTACCTGAAGATCACCGACGCCAACGGCAACGCGGTCAAGGTGTGGCCCGGTGGTGGCGTCAAGTACCAGACGATGGGCCCTGGTTACGTGCGCTCGATGGCCGACGGCAACAGCAGCGCCGCCCTCATCCTGGGCAAGCAGCAGGCCCGCACCATGACCCTGTGGGACTACGACACCACGAGCGGCGACGACAAGCTCGGCGCGACGCTGGTGACGGGCTCCGAGGCCGGTGCGGAGACGCAGTGGCGCACGGTGGAGGGATCCGGCGGCGTGTACGTCATCGGTTACCGGGTCATCGACATCTGATCGCAGAAGGGCGGCCTCGCTACCCGACAGGATCACGCCGTACGCGCGGCCGGGTCCGCAGCCCCGCTCGGCGTCCTCGCCGACGGGCTGCGCACCCTGCACGCTCACATCAACGAATCCGGTGCCGGCTCAGCACCAACTGCCGTCACTGAGATGCGAGAAGGCCTTCCACGCGGCCCGCGTCTTGGTGCCGGCGACTCCGTCGACCCCACCGGTGTCGTAACCGATGTAGTTCAGGAACCGCTGAAGTCCTCGGATGGTGTTGGGGCCGACCTGGCCGTCGACCGTACCGGCGTTGAACCCGCGGTCGTTGAGGAAGAGCTGCCACGCCTTCCAACTGGCCGTACCGAGCTGGCCGTCGATGGCGCCGGGGTTGTACTTCCCGACGGGCGCCGCGTCGCGGACGTAGCACTGCACGCTCTGGGCCTCGGGCTTGGACAGACCGAGGTTGTTGACGGCCTGGACGGTGACGGTCGCCTGGGACGTCTTGACGGCGGACGGAGCGGCGGTGGCGGCGGTGGCACCGGCAACGGTGCCGACGCCCAGCGCTGCGACGGTGAACGTCGCCAGCACCGCCCTCGTGAACCTGTTCGATGGCATACGTGTCCCCCTGAAGCTCGCTTCGGTCTTCTGGCTTCTGTCGGAGCCGGCCCGGTCAAGGCGGCGGCAGGGCCATGTCTATCAGCGCCACCACCAGCGGAGCAGACCCTGGCGAGAAGTTGACAGCGAACTGGACAGGCTTGATGTGAGCGGCGGTCCACCACGTGGGGAGACAGCCCGTGCACAGCCGACGACACACACCCCTCCCGCCCCTTCGCCCGCTCCACCAGGAGCGAGGACCAGCCGCGCCCACCCCGCGACCGACGAACGCTCCGGGCCACGTCGGCCGGTAACCACGTCCCTTCGGGCCCACACGACCGGTGCGCGAAGCCCTGGTGCGTCGGGAAGAGCCCAGCCGTCTTCGAGTGCGCTGCAGCATGGATCGCGCGTCCCACGAGCGGATGGCGCCGCGACCGGCCCACCGACCGCAACGAATGGACCCTCGACGGTCAGGAAAAGCGCGACTCAGCGAGTGGTGGTGTGCGCGGTCGGCAGTACGAGTACGAAGGCGGTACCGCTTCCGGGCGGCGTGTCGCCGACGGTCAGGGTCCCGTGGTGGCGCCGGGCGATGTCGCGGGCGATGGCCAGGCCCAGGCCACTGCCGCCGGAGTCGCGGTCGCGGGCGTCGTCGAGGCGGGCGAAGCGTTCGAAGACGTACTCGCGGCGGTGGGCGGGCAGGTCCGGGCCGTCGTTGTGGACCTCGACGGTGGTGGCGTCCGGGTCGCTGGTCACGGTCACCGTGATACGGGTGCGGGCGTGCCGGGCGGCGTTGTCCAGGAGGTTGCGCAGCAGGCGGTGCAGTTGGAGGGGGTTGCCGCGGACGGGTGCGGTGGGGGGCGCGTCCAGGTGGAGGGTGACGTGGGGCCTGATGACTGCCCTCTGCTGGTCGATGAGTTCGCGTGCGGTGCCGGCCAGGTCGGTGAGGGCTGGTGTGGCGGTGGCTTGCGGTCGCGAGAGCAGCAGCAGGTCGTCGATCAGGGCTTGCAGGCGCCGGGTCGTGTCCAGGGTGTGGCCTGCGGTGCGGGGCCAGTCGGTACGGTCGGGATAGGTGAGGCAGACCTCCAGCAGGGTCCGAAGTCCGGTGACGGGACTGCGGAGTTCGTGCGCGGCGTCGGCGACGAAGCGCTCCTGCTGGGTGTGGGAGTGCTCCAGCTGGTCGAGGGTGCGGTTGGTGGTGGTGGCCAGGTCCTGGATCGCGTCGCGGGCGCGGGGGACGGGTACGCGGCGTCCGAGGTGGTGCGCGCTGATCTCGGCGAGTTCGGCGCGGATGGCTTCGACGGGCTTGAGGGCCCTGCGGGTGGCGAGGTGCGCGGTGACGGCGACCAGGAGCGCGGCGAGGGGGACCCCGGCGAGCAGGGCCGGGTCGAGGGCGGCCACGGCCTGGTCGGCCGCGTCGGGCAGGACGAGGACGTAGACGGTGTAGCGGCCGCCGTGCTCGCCGAAGACGGTGGGTTCGCCCGGCTTGATGTCGATCAGGGCTCCGACCGCGGTGAAGGTGCGGTGGGCCAGTGGGGAGGGTGCCGGGGGTGAGGCCGGGGCGTCGGGGTGGGCGGAGCGCCCGGTCGTCGGGGGTGTTCTTGGCCGGTCGTGCGTATCGGGCGGGCCGGGTTTCCGGGTGGAGGGGCTGTCGGGGTCGGCGGTGTCCTCGATCGGCTGACGTTTGGGGCCTGCGGTCGTCACGGTACGGGTGGTCGTCCAGCCGGCCGGTGCGGATGCCGGAGCCGGGGGGACCTGGCCGTGGGGGATGGTGAAGCCGTCCGAGCTGCCGATGCCGTTTCCGTCCTCGGTGACGACCACGTAGGGCCAGGACAGCTGTCCTTCGATGAGGGCGGTCTGCTTTCCCAGGACCAGGGCGCGGGCCACGGCGCGGGCCTGTACGCGTGCCTTGTCGGTGGCGGCGCTGATCTGGTCGTCGTAGAGGTGCTGGCGCAGCCACCAGGCTCCGCCGGTGCAGACCAGGAGGGCCACGAGCCCGGACAGCAGCGCGGTGCGCGGGCCGGTGGGCAGACGGTCAAGCATCGCGGCAGGGCCCTGGACCACCGGCCGGCGCAGGGGGAGCGTCGTCCACGAGACGGTAGCCGACGCCGTGCACCGTCTGGATGGAACGCCGCTGGAACGGGGCGTCGATCTTGCGGCGCAGCGCACTGACGTACACCTCGACGATGGCGGTGGAACCGTCGTACGCCCCCTCCCACGCCTCGTCGAGGATGTCCTGCTTGGGCACCACCTGCCCGTGACCGCGGGCGAGGACGGCCAGCACGGCGAACTCCCGTGCGGTGAGCGCTATTTCCTCCGTACCGCGACCGCACCGGTAGGAACCCGGGTCCACCCACAACGTCCCGGTGCGCAGCAGCCGGTCCCCCGCACGGCGGGCGTGGGCGCCGCGGCGGATCAGGGCGCGCAGCCGGGCGAGCAGGACGGGGTAGGAGAAGGGCTTGGTGAGGTAGTCGTCGGCGCCGGTGTCCAGGCCTTCGGTCTCGTCGTGCTCGCCGTTCTTCGCGGTGAGCATCAGGATCGGGGTGAGGACCTTCGCGCGGCGCAGTTCGGCGCAGATCCGGTAGCCGTGGACGCCGGGCAGCATCACGTCCAGGACGATCACCTGGTAGGGGTGGCGCAGGGCGTACTGCAGACCGGTGAGGCCGTCAGCGGTGTGCTGCACGGTGTAGCCCTCGGCCTCGAGGCCTTGTCTGAGGGCCCGGGCGATCTGTGGATCATCCTCGATGACCAGTACGTCCATGCATTCGAGAATCGCATGGTGGCGCCGGGTGTCTTCAGGAGTCTTTAGCCTTGCGTCCTCCTGCGAAGGTCATCGCCGCCGCGCCGCCCGGGCCGTCCCGGCTCCCCCCTTCAGGCTTCTTCAGGATCTTCAGCCCCCTTTTGGTCTTTGAGCAGGGCTTATGGAGGCCTAGTACAGGCTGTGCTGGTCGCCGCCCCGGCGGTGGCGCCGTACCGCGTCCGACCTGTGAGGAGCTCATTGATGGAACCGGAGGAGCGCACCACGACGCTGCCCGTGGTGGCGCAGCGGGAGGCGGACGATCCGTCTGAGGACGACGCGGCCGAGCCGGTCCGGCGCCGCAGGCGGCCCCTGGTCTTCACCGCCGTCGGTGTGGTGCTGGTCGCCACCATCGGCGGGATCGGCTACACGTGGCTGCGGGCCTCCGACGCCGGACCGGCGCCGGCCGGCCCGGCGCGCGCGGGCACCGCGAAGGTGGGCCGGGGGGACCTGTCCCAGCACAAGGTCGTCTCCGGGACGCTGGGCTTCGGTGCGGAGCGCGGCGTCAAGGGGCGCCGTGCCGGGACGGTGACGTGGCTGCCCGCGGCGGGCGACACCGTGTCCCGAGGCAGCCAGCTGGCCAGGATCGACGACCGGCCCGTCACCGTCTTCTACGGCAAGATGCCGCTGTACCGGACGCTGGGCGCGCCCCCGGCGGAGTCCGCCGACGACTCCTCCCGTACGGCGGGCTCCGGCACGGCCTCGACCGGGCAGGGCTCCGATCCGGCCGAGGGCCAGGGGAAGACCGGCGGCCCCGAGTCGGCCAAGGGCACGAAAGGCAGCGGCAAGACAGCCTCGGCGGGCGGGGCCCGTGACGAGGTGGCCGGACCGGGCACCACCGGAGCCGACGTCAAGCTCCTGGAAGAGAACCTGTACGCGCTCGGCTACCGCGACTTCGGCCGGCCCGACTCCACCCTCACCGACCAGACCGTCACCGCGATCAAGCGCTGGCAGAAGAACAGCCTGAAGATCGCCGAACCCACGGGGCGGATATCTCCCAGTGACGTGGAGGTCCTGACCGGCCGGGCCCGCATCGGCCAGGTCAAGGCGCACCTGGGTGATCCCGCCGAGGGGGACCTGGTGACGCTGACCGGGACCAGCCGCACCGTCACCGTGCCCCTGGCGGTCTCTGACCTGTCCCTGGCCGCGAAGGGCACCAAGGTGAGCGTGTCGATGCCCGACGCCTCGACGGCGACCGGCAAGGTCGCCTCCGTGGGCAAGGCCGTCACCGCGTCCACCGGTACCAAGGAGGGCGTGTCAGGCGGTCAGGAAGCCAAGATCAACGTCACGGTTACCCTCGACGACGCCTCCGCGGGCAAGGGCCTGGAAGGCGCCCCGGTCTCGGTCAGCCTGACCAGCCAGGAGCACAAGGGCGTCCTGACGGTCCCGGTCGGAGCGCTCGTCGCCCTGCGCGAGGGCGGCTACGCCCTGCAGCTCCCCGCTCCCGCCGGCGGCAAGGACGCGCCCGGCGACCAGACGCGTCTGGTCGCGGTGAAGACCGGGATGTTCGCGCAAGGGCTGGTCGAGGTCTCCGGCGCGGACGTCAAGGAAGGCATGAAGGTGGTGACCACCCAGTGACCCCTCCCCGCCACGGCCGCACCGCCCCGGCCACGCCGCAGAGCGCCCACCGCACGCAGGACGCCCACCGTACCCCGGGCGTCGCCCGCACCCCCGGCGTCCCCGTCACCCCGGGCGAAGGCGCGGCACCCGCTGTCCTCGCCCTCGAGGGCGTCGGCAAGAGCTACCCCGGCGGGGTGCACGCGCTGCGCGACGTCAGCCTCTCCATCGGCCAGGGCGAACTGCTCGGCATCGTCGGCCCCTCCGGCTCCGGCAAGTCGACCCTCCTGCACCTGATGGGCATGCTCGACCGGCCCACCCAGGGCACCATCCGCATCCACGGGCAGGACATCGCCGCCCTGCCCGACCGCGCCCTGTCACACCTGCGCGGGCGCACCCTCGGCTTCGTCTTCCAGCAGTTCCACCTCATCGACGGCCTCAGCGCCGCCGACAACGTCGCCACCGGCCTGCTGTACGCCGGAGTCCCCGCCCGCCACCGCCGCTCACGGGCCCGCGAAGCACTGGACCGGGTGGGCCTGGCAGAGCGCGCCGGGCACCTGCCCCACCAGCTGTCGGGCGGACAGAAGCAACGGGTCGCCATCGCCCGGGCGCTGGTGACCGAACCGTCCCTGGTCCTGGCCGACGAACCGACCGGCGCCCTGGACAGCCGTACCGGCGAAGCGGTGATGGAACTCCTGCACCGGCTGCACGCCCAGGGCACCACCATCGCGATCATCACCCACGACCGGCAGCTCGCCGCCTCACTTCCCAGGCGCGTGGAAATCCTCGACGGCCGCGTACGCCACGACAGCGCACACCCCCACACCACCGGCGCCGACGACGAACCGGCACCCCCGCGCGCCGAGAAGGCCCTGTACCGCGAGCCAGAACCCTCCGGAGGCACCCCGTGACCACGCCACCCCCGCGCCCGGGCGCCGGACCGCGCGCCCGCCTGGCCCCGCGCGACGTCCTCGCGCTGGGCGTCCTGCGCGTCCGCTCCAGCCCCGTACGCGCCATGCTCTCGGCCCTGGGCATCTGCATCGGCGTCGCCACCATGATCGTCGTGGTCGGCATCCCCGCCTCCAGCAAGAAAGCCCTGGAAAACGACCTCGCCAGCCTGGGCACCAACATGCTCAAGGTCGAAAAGGCCACCGGCGGGGGCGGCCCCGACATCCCCCTGCCGGAGAAGGCCGACGCCATGACGGCGCGGATCGGGCCGGTCAGCAGCGCGGCCGCCCTCGGCAAACTCCCCAGCACCCCGATCCGCCGCAACGCCGAGGTCGACCAGGGCGACACCTCCGGCGTCTCCGTCGTCGCCGCACGCGGCGACCTCACCAGCACCTTCCAGGCGGACCTCTACGCAGGCCACCTGCCCACACCCGATTCCGCCCTGCCCACCGTGACCCTGGGATCGGACGCCGCCCACAGCCTGGGCATCACCGACCTGACCGCACGCGACGGCACAGGACCGCAACTCCTCATCGGCGACGCCTGGTACACCGTCACCGGCATCCTGCGCGCCGTACCGCTCCTGCCCGAGCTCGATTCCATGGCCATCGTCGGATGGCGCTCGGCCACACAACAACTCGCCTTCTCCGGGCACCCCGACACGGTCTACCTCCGTGCCACCGAGTCCCAACTCGCCGACGTCCGCGCGATCGCACCCGCCACCGTCAATCCCCAGAACCCGGAGGCGGTCACGGTCTCGCGGCCCTCCGACGCCCTGGCCGCCAAACAACTCACCGACACCGCGTTCTCCTCCCTGTTCCTGGGCCTGGCCGCAGTCGCCCTGTTCGTCGGCGGCGTCGGCGTCGCCAACACCATGATCGTGTCGGTACTGGAACGCCGTACCGAGATCGGACTGCGGCGCGCCCTGGGCGCCGCCCGCGGCCAGATCCGCATCCAGTTCCTCACCGAATCCGTCCTGCTCTGTCTGCTGGGCGGAGCCGCCGGACTCGTCCTGGGAACAGCGGGGGTGGCGGGCTGGGCCCTGGCGCAGGACTGGCCCGCCGTCCTGCCCCTGCCCGCCGCCCTCGGCGGCCTCGGCTCAGCCGTGGTGGTCGGCGCCCTCGCCGGCCTCTACCCGGCCACCCGCGCCGCGGCACTCACCCCCACGGAAGCCCTCGCCAGCGCCTGAACTCCCGCGCACACGGGCCGGGTCCACCGGCCCGTTCCCTCTCTACTCCCGTCTGGAGCCATCATGATGACCAGCCCCACCAAGACCCGTTCGGCATGTGCGCTGATCTTCGGATCCGCACTGGCGGTGACCCTGCTGACGGGCTGCGGCGGCGCCGATGCTAAGGACGACTCCCAGGGCGTGGCGTCCCTCGACAAGGGCGGCAGCACGGCGACCCCGGCCACGTCGGACGCGGCCCCCAAGGGCAAGAAGGTCGACCCGCAGAGCGCCGAAGGCAAGCAAGCGCTGGCCAAGTACAACGCCGACATCAACACCTGCCTGACGCGCAAGGCCAAGGCCGCGGGCATCGACACCGAGATCGCCACCGACTCCCACTCCAAGGGAGCCGTACAGCCCAAGGGCGGATTCGGGGGCAAGGTCGCCTTCATGCCGGACGGCTCCATCGAAGGATCGCCCGTGGCGAAGAAGTGGTGGGGCGAACTCGTCCCGGCCTGCCGCAAGGCAGTCCCCATGCCACAGTTCGAGGGCGCGACCGACCCGGGACAGGAGCTTGCCCGGGCACGGAAGCAGTACCAGTGCCTGAAGAACGGCGGCCTGGAGTACCTCCACGAGCCGACCAGCGACAACTCGTCCGTGTTCACCCAAGAAGGCACCAACAAGTACTTCTCCGGCAGCGGCCTCGACCCGCATAGCAAGAGCATCCTCAACAAGTGCGGCATCCAGGCCGGCGGCTGAGCACACCGTCTCGGACGATCAACCCTCCCGCCCGGGCGGCGCCTTGTACCAGTCCGGCATGGTCGAGGGTCGGGCGGTGGCCTCGCGGTCGCCATCTCGGGAGCGGCGGAGCGCCCGTACGGTTGCGAGGCGTTCATCGCATCCGGGCCGACGGCTACGAGGCGTCCATTGCGTCCGGAGCGGGGGAGACGTGGCAGTGTGCGGGCTGCCCCGTCGCGGCGAGCGCGATGACGAGAGCGGCCCGTGGACGGCCGTCGTTTTGGACGGCGGTGACAGCTTCGGGGGATCTGGCTGTGGCCGCCGGTCACGGATGTCCGATTCCCTGACCTGTTGGTGAGGACAGGCAGATGCGAGCATCACAGCCATCTGGTCATCGGCACGGAGGCTGCTTCTGTCGTTCCTACTGGCGACGGAGCGAGCACTGCGGGCCACGGGGCCGGAGGGCCGGTGCGGTGTCGGCAACGGATGATCGCGCAGAGTGCCAGACGGAACGCTGGTGCTCCGCGCGATCCAGGCGGTACGGGGGGCTGCGTGTCGAGGGCTGCGTATGAATTTCCGGATCTGCGAGCGGGAGACCCCAGGAGCCTTGGGGACTTCCAGCTGGCGGCGCGGCTGGGGGAGGGCGGGATGGGGCAGGTGTTCCTCGCGTTCTCGCCAGGCGGGCAGCCGGCGGCGGTGAAGATGATCCGCAGCGAGTTCGCCCGCGACGCGGAGTTCGGCCGCAGGTTCGCGCGGGAGGTGGCCGCGGCGCAGAGGGTGCGCGGCGCGCATCTGGCACAGCTGCTGGACGCCGACCCGGGAAGCGAGCAGCCGTGGCTGGCGACGGGGTACGTGGCCGGCCCGTCCCTGCGGGACCTCGTTGTCGGCCACGGGCCGCTGCGAGCGGATCAGGTGATGCTACTTGCCTGGGGAATCGCCCACGCGCTGGCCGACATCCACTCGGCGCGAGTGGTGCACCGTGATCTCAAGCCCGGCAACATCATGCTGGACGAGAGCGGCCCGAAGGTCATCGACTTCGGGATCGTCAAATCCCTCACCCAGTCCGCCACCTATCGCAGCGAATCCACTCGGATCGGTACGCCCCTCTACATGTCGCCCGAGCAGGCTCTCGGCCGCCCGGTCGGTCCACTGTCCGACATGTTCGCCCTGGGCTCGACCCTCCATTTCCTGGCCACCGGCCGCGAGGCATTCGCCGCGGAGAACGAGTGGGCCGTCGCCCACCGCATCGTCGCCGACAGCCCCGACCTCACCGGGCTCACCCCGCCGCTGCGGGACCTGATCACCGCCTGTCTGGACAAGGACCCCGAACGGCGCCCGACACCCGAGCAGGTGCGGGTGTCGTGTGAGAGCCAACTCGGCCATGCGCTCGGCCCAGGTGCCTGGATGCGCATCGTCGGCGCGCGAGAGGCGATCCGGGCGCGCACTGACGCACTGCGGTCCCTCACTGCCCCGAGAGCGGACACGATCGCCCGCTCCGACAACACCCGTCCCCTCACGGTCACAGGCCCCGCAGGCCGTGGGAGGCCCAAGGTTGAATCCCAGAAATCGGCGACTCCCCATAAGACAAGGACTACTTGGAAACCTCCGAAGAAAGAGCCGAAACCGAACGCGGCTTCACCGATGGGCGAAGTCATCGCTCGTGTGCTGATCATGCTCCTGATGGGATTGGGGTCGCTCGCCTTCAGCTGCACCTCTGCGTTCATGTCGGAGACCTGGACGCTGAGGTCATCAGGCGCACAAGTGGCCAGCGTGACGGAAGCTTTCGACCTGAGCCACCCCTGGCAGCCGATTTCCACAGGCCTCCAGGGAGTCTCCACCGACGCCGGATCGTTCATAGCCGCCCTGACCATCGGAACAGCGGCCAGCATTGCCTTTGCCCTCCAAGCCCTGCTGAGGGAATCCAAGGGTGCAACCCTGCGAAGGTGGGGCAGCGTGGCGGGTGTTCTATGCGGCCTCTGGTTCTTCTTCTTCACGATCGCCTGCGCCGTCTTGCTCGGAGCTGCAGGCGTGGACCAGATCGACGACAACCCGGACTACATGCTTGGTGTCGACCTGATGGGCGGGGCTGGGTGGCTACTCGTGGCGAACGCCACGACCGCGTACGCACTATGGGGAAGAGTTGACGACCTTTTGCGCTGATGGAGCAGGCGAGCCCAGGGCCGCCCCAGGCAAATCCTATCCATGTGTCTCGTATGGGTAGATTATGCGCATCTAGATGTTCGAGCCCGTGAGCAGTCTGGCGCTTCGCCCTGTCATCCCGCCCGCGGGCAGGATCAAGAACGGAGCGGGTATCCGCCCGGTCATCGACGGGCGCGACGTACTCGCGGAGAGCCACCCGGAGGGCGACTCCAGCCTCTACCACGAGAGGTGGTTCGGCCCTCCCGAGACCTGGCCCCTGTGGGTCGGCGAGGAACCGCACCGCATCGAGCTGTCCAACAACGACTGCGACACGGGCTGCTGCGGCGGAGTGTTCGTCACCATCCAGCGCCTCGGCCCGCTCGTCGAGTGGACCGACTGGGAGAACACCAGCGACGTCCTCGCGCCCGTGCCGCCCGAGATCCACTTCGACGCGGCGCAGTACGACGCGGAGCTCGCCAGACTCGTCGCCGACCACACCTGGGAGCAGCCGGTCGACACCGCGGCACGACTGCTGGCCCAGCACGTCAACACCTCCGACTGGTGCACGCGGTGGACGTGCGAGCCGTTCACCGCGGGCATCCGTGTCAACGTACGGGGTACATCACCGGAAGTGATCATGTCGTTCATGAACGACGGCTTCGGCCCGGGAGGCCGACATCGCTGGTTCACCCTGCCCGTCACCAGCGGAGAACCGGTGAGGGACCAGGTGCGGCGCTTCATCGCCCGCATCACGGAAGCGGACCCGCGTGACATCGCGAAGGGCTCCTGAACAGAGGCGAGACGCCTCCGGGGCGGATGGCATCTCGGTTCAGTCACGTGCGGGGGCGCTCGGCCCTGGAATGTGGCTGCCTTTGTTCCGGCGCGGAATGTTGTCGCAAGACGTCCACTTCGAGTTGGTCCACCAGCGGGCTTCGGCGCCGTGCCCGGCCGGCAGCCGGTGCGTGGGCAGCGCCCGGTCAGGTCGACCCCATCGAAGTTCGTACCCAGGCCGCGAAGATGCATCAGATGTGCCTGTGGTTGATCGATTGCCTCTCCGTGTAGCAGGATGCGCGCGGGGAGGGATTTGAATGTGTTCAAAAGATGTGGTGTGTGATGTCGTCCGGGTGCGGGACAGGTACGGGGGTACGGGGATGCACTGACTGCCACGACGGCCGTCCTGTGCGTCGAGGCGCTGATCGCCTGGGTGGGTTACCTGGTCTGGACGGAGACCCAGGAGTATGGGGGCGGCTCCTACGACAGACTGGGGGCCTTGATCCTGATCATCGCGCTGCCCTTCTTCGTGGGCCTGGCGATCGTCGCCTTCATGCTGCTGTCCGTCTGTGTCGTGATCCCCCAACTCGCCATCGGCACGGCGCTGGAGAGGCGACTGCCCGGGCTCGGGGCGTGGTGGCATGCCGTCGTCGTCGCTGTTCTCGCCGCGCACTTCACGCTGGCCGCCACCGTCGCGGCCGACCCCGGGAGCATGGGAGCGCTGGGGATCTGGGCCGCGCTGACGACGGCACCGGCGAGTCCGGCACTGGTCGCCCGCAGGCTGCTGCGCACGGACCGGCCGTGGCGCTCGGGGGCCGCGATCCTGGGCCGGGTCATCGGGTACGGGGCGGCGGCCGTGGCCGGGACGGTGGTGCTGGCCGCCATCGCCTTGTCCGCGGGACTGGCCTACGAACCGCCACACCTCAACGCCCAGCAGACCGCGGGCACATGGAGCGACGGGGGCGGCGGAACGCTCGTCCTCACCCCTGCCGGCAAGGCCACCGCGGCCGGTGTGAAGACGTTCGTGGACGACCCCGACTCGCCCGAACCGGCCACCGGAGAGTGCCAGGGCGCGGGGACGTGGGAGTTCACCCCCGACACCCCAGGGCTATTTCGCAAGGTGACCGTCACCATCACCGGCTGCGACCTGGACAGCTGGAAGATCTACGGAAGTTACGAGCACCCCAAGATGTTCGTCTACGTCGGTGACCCGGACCTGGGGGCGACCTACGTGCTGCACCGCACGGGCCCACGATGAGTCAGGCGGTGGTCGGACGACAGCGCGGGGAGACGCGGCACCAGGACCAGGCAGGACGTCGGCCGGTGGAGGGCCGGCAGGTCTGACCGGCCGGGCGCGCAAACGGCGTCGCCAGGCGACGTGCCACCCCCTCACCGGGCCACCGGATCCCCACCCGGTAGAGGCCCGGACTGGCAGCCCGAGTGACTCTTTCGCTACCCCTATGCGCGCAACCATCGGCCACTCAGCCGGGTCGTGTGTGCGTGATCAGAAGACTCTTCCGTACCACCGCCGTGCTGCTCGCGAGCCCTGCCATCCTGGCAGGCTGCACGAGCGGCACGGCGGGTCCGGCCCAGCCGCCCGCCCACCCGGTGTTCTCCATGCCGTTGGACCGTCAACCGTACGAGGCCCTCAACGTCACCCGCGACGCCAACGTCACCTTCCGCCAGACGCTCGCCTTCGGCTCTCCCCAGGGCAGCGCCGTCCTCAACAGCACCGGACGCCTTGACTTCGAGACGTCACGGGCATCAGCGACCCGCACATGGACCATCGACAAGCGCTACGGCGAAGAAGCCAAGCTCGCCTTCCTCGGCTCCCAGGCGACCAACGGCCACCCGTCCCCCGTACGGCGCGTCGCCATCGACCCCAAGACGATCCAGGTGCGCGCCGGAAGCCACCAGTACTGGCTGCGGTACGGGCACGGAGGCGTCACCCAGGACGAGGGAGAGGAGGTCACCGACCTTCGCGGAGCCTCCGCCCCCTACAACGGCACCCTCCTGGAGACCCTGGCCAGTACCAGCGCCGTCACGTTCCGGCCCGCAACCGGCGGCGGGCGCACCTACAGCGCCCGCCTGCCCCGCACAGCGGTGCAGGCGCTCCTGCCGACCTCGACGCACTGGCTGCTCGACGCCGTACGCAACCCCTCCGCTGAAGCCCCCGTCCCCGTCCCCCTCACCGTCGACGCCCGCGGCCGCATCACGCGCGCGGACGCGGACCTCGCCGCCCTGCTCCTGCGCAAGGGGACCCTGGCGAAGGTCACTTCGCTGCGCGCCACGCTGGTCCTGAGCGGCTATGGCACGTCCCGGCCGGTGATGCCCGGACCGGCCGAACGGGTCCTTGCCGCGGACGACGTCGTGCGGCACAAGGAGGACACAGCGCCCGGTGCCTGTGTGGACTTTGACTCCGGGCTCGGTGCGGGCGACCGCTTGGTGACGGTCCCCTGCGGCGGCGACCACGACGGCCGCGTCTTCGCGCAACGGGCCCTGGACCCGCAGTATCCCGGCAAGGAGGAGGCAGAGGCGGTGGCCAGCCGGGAATGCCGGACTGCTTACCGGGCGGCCCCGTTCTCCTGGCGGGAGGAGTCCCGGAAAAAGGGTCACTACTGGTTGACGTGGCCGACGCAGGACGACTGGGAGGCCACCTCGCACCCGAAGGCGACCTGCTTCATCGACGCCCGCTGACCAGTGGGGACAGGCCGCCGCAGTGCCCGCCGTTCCACCGCTCGCAGGCGCAGCCGACTGGTCACCCGCGGCAGGGGCCTGCCCGGTGGTCCTCTCCGTGGCTCTGCGCCGGATACCTGTCGTATCCAGCTATGCACGACTCTCAGGGGTGGGAACGCAGTACGCACGCGTGTGCGCGATGACCGTTATCAGCGAGGCCCTGGTGACCTCGGATGCCTTCGAGCGGCCCCACCGTCCCGACCGTGACTACACGGGCTTCGGCCCGTTCACGGCGTGGTTCGGATATCCACGGCCCCCGAAGCGAGGCCCAGCCCAGGTCAAAGGCACACCAAACGTGCCTATAGGATTCACGTTCGAACCCGAGGGTGGTCGGCATCCGGCCCCCACCGGCAGCGTCCGGCCGGTACGTGATTCACGTCCGGCCGCCGGACGACGCCCGCCCCACTCAGAACACACTGGAAATCAGATGCGGCGTTCCGCCCTCCTCGTCGGCGCAGTCCTCCTGTCCGTCACCGCGTGCAAGTCCGCCTCCTCCGACAGTGCCGCCCCCGCGCCCAAGCCGTCGCAGGGCAAGCCCAGCAGCGCCCCGGTCGACGCGGGCGCCGTGGTCCGGGCCGCCGTCGCAGCGACGGGCGCAACCACCGCCACGGTCGACACCAAGCACGAGATGAGCGCGGCGGGCACCCAGGCCGTCATCGCGACGGACGGCACCCTCGACATGAAGGCAGACCAGGGGAAACTGCGGGTGAAACTGACCGCCACCTCCTCCGCGCAGCAGCCCCCGGTACGCGCGGACGAGGTCTTCCACGGAGGCAAGGTCTACTTCCGGATGCCGCAGTCCGCCGACGGCGACACCGCCTGGCGAGCCGTTCCGCAGGCCGACACCCAGGTCCACTACCTGCTGCGTACGCCGATGAACGACCCGGAGCACCTGCTGCGCCAGGCAGCGCTGGCACAGAAGGTGACCGAGGTCGGCAAGGAGAAGGCGAACGGCGTGCCTACGGTCCACTACCGCGGCACCCTGGGCCGCGACGCCCTGACGCTGCGCGCGGGCGGCGACTTCCGCACCAAGCTGGACCAGCTGTTCGTGCTCACGAAGAACGCCCCGTTCACAGCGGACGTCTGGGTCGACGCGCGGGGCCGGGTGACGCGCACGAAGTTCGCCTCGACCCTGCCGGGCATGGGCAGCACGGTGACGATGAACCTCACCAACCTCGGCAAGCCGCTCACCCCTCCGGTCGTACCGAAGGGCGCCACCGAGGTCCCGGCCTCGATGGTCAAGGGCGCACTCACCGGTTGACCCGGCATAGCCGGAACGTTCCAACCGGTACTGCGCCGGCACGGAGGCGGCCAGACCCACCCCATGGCGCGCTCGGACGACGGCGAAGACGACCTTCTTGAGGACGATCACCCGGAG
This sequence comes from Streptomyces sp. NPDC001941, assembly GCF_040296945.1. Classification (NCBI taxonomy): domain Bacteria; kingdom Bacillati; phylum Actinomycetota; class Actinomycetes; order Kitasatosporales; family Streptomycetaceae; genus Streptomyces; species Streptomyces sp. NPDC001941. The sequence goes on from NZ_JBEOYE010000035.1 coordinate 84,830, forward strand.
GCACCGGTCCTCCTCATCGTCACCGCACCAACCGAATCCCTGCTCCAGAAGAACGAGTTCGCATCGTTCGACGGACTCACCCGGATCCGGGAACCGTCAAGCCGGCAAGCCCCACGGGCCAGGAAGTTCAGGTCTGCAGCGGCCGTACGTGCCGCTGCCTCCCATGGGGAGCCTGGAGGTGCGGCGGGTCCCGCCGAGTCCAGGGCGGGTAGGACCCGGAGGTGGCCGGACCTCGCCGGGGCAGAGTCGAGGCGGCCACACGGCCAACCCTGCACCCGTGTCCGGCGCAGATTGACCAGGACGGGCATGAGCCATCCTCAAGTCCGCATCCTCTTGTTCGCGATCGCTCGATCGTCCTCTCAACCCGAGCCGCGTCATGTCATGTTTAGGCCAAGCAATAGGGCGTGCTGAGAGAGCCATGGACCCTCACCGGCCTGCTCTTCATCTCCAGCCCCCGGCAAGCGCGGCGAACTCCGCGCGGCCTGTTGCCGCCTGCTGAACGTCGACGCTCGCCTCGGCCATACGAGTGCAACGCACACGACGCCTCTACTTGACGTGGTCGCTGAGGGTACGGATAGGGCCGCGATCGGCATCAGCCGACGGTCTCTCGTCGGCACCGGCCAAGCGCGATGGCCACCCTCTGGAGGCAGGATGAGCCCGCAGAACCCACGCATCCGTCTGTCCGAAGTGGCAGCAACCGTTCAGACGTACCTCGACCAACACTCCGCCACGCAGTACCCGCACGCCCTCGTCAAAGAACTTGCGCGGCAAGGCGTATTCGGCGCGACCGTTCCGCTGGAGTACGACGGATCGGCCTGCGATCCCACCCAAGCAGCCCAGTTGAGCTACACCTTAGCCCGGTCCTGGCAAGCTCTCGCCGGACTGGTCGGCACCCACCTGAAACTGTGCCGACAGGCCGCTGAACACGGCACCGAGACACAGAAGGCACAATGGCTGCCCGCTATGGCGAGCGGCCGGACGATCTGTGCCCGCGGATATCACGAGCAAGCGGTCGCCGATCCTCGCGAGCTCCGTACGCGTGCCGAACTCCGCGGCACAGAAGGAGCGTTGCACGGGTCCAAGCACTGGGTTACCAACGCCCGTCATGCCGATCGCATCCTGGTCATCGCGCGAACGGACCGGGCGACGGTCGGGGTATGGGTCGATCCCACCCGCTCCGGCGTGCTCCTCGGGGAGGACCTGCCGCGCGCGGGCATGCTCGGCGTCTCGCTGGCCGAAGTACACCTCGACGACTACCGGTTCGACCCCGAGGCCGACACCCTGGGCGGCTGGAACCACGACCTCACCGACGCCCTGCAGTCCTACGACGTCACCAGCTACGCCACCCGGGCCATCGCCGCTGTCGACGCGGTCCACGAGCGGGTACTCACCCTCGTGCGTGCCGCGCATGCCGGACGCAGCGAGGCGGCCCTGGGGGCCATCACACTGCGCCTCGGCGAGCTCGCCGTCACCCGCGCGGCCATGCACGCCGTATGGCGCGACGCCACCACATCCAGGCCGGCGACCGGCTCACGACACGCCAAGGTCTTCTGCACGGCCTCGTTGCAACAGTTCCTGGCCGTCGCGGTCCCGTTGTGCGGAGGCGCCGGATTCGCCGGTGAGGACGACATCGTCGCCCGTCACTACCAGGACGCCATCGCCCTCTCCATCACCGGTCAACCCAACGACATGCTGATGTCACGTCTCGGCGAAGAGGATCTGTGCCCGTGAACGAGATCTACCGCGAGGACGCCAGCATCGTCCTGCGCTACGCACACCACCTCAAGGACGTCGACCGCACATCGCTGGAACAGGTATCCCGGCGCGAAGGGGCACGCATCGTCGGCCTCGGCCGGGTCAGACAGACGGATCTCTACGCCCTGGACATGTCCACACTGTCCACCAACGGCACGTTCAAGGACTGGGTGGCCACCCTGGCCGTCGCCCGGGCCCGCGCCACGGGGCGCACACGCATCCTCTTCCAGAGCTCAGGGAACACCGCCAACGCCCTGACCAGCTACGCCGCCCACGCAGGCCTGCACAGCCTCGGCCTCTACCCCCCGACCTCCCGGGGCCGCATCCACGGCGCCTTGGCAGGGCCGGGACACGAGTTCGTCGAGATCGACACCACCGAGTCCCGCATCAAGGAGATCCTCGGCGACGTCTCCCGGGACACCGGCGTACCCGCCCTGCCCACGCTGGAGGACCAGTACGCCGGGAACAAACTGCGCGCCCGATTCGTCCGCGATGCCGAAGCCCACACGGGGATCCACTGGAACTGGCACGTCCAAGCTCTCTCCAGCGCCTACGGCCCCCTCGGCTTCTACCGAGGGCTGGCCGAGATGGGCGGCCCCACCCACCAGTGGCCCCACTTCCTGGGCATCCAACAGGAGGCGGTCCACCCCTTCGCCGACGCCCTTTCGGGCACACCCCGCAGCGATCCGTCCGGCCGGATGCTGGAGCCGACACTGTTCCGCCGCATCCTCAGCAAGGACCTGGTCGAGGAAGTCCGAGGCATCTGCCAAACCACCGCAGGGCACGTCCGGGTCCTGTCGGACGCGCACTACCTCGCCCGGGAAGCCGAGGCCCTCGACCGGCTCCACGACGCCGGCATCCACATCTGCCTGACCCCCGAGGGCGAGCCCTACGAACGCGCCGGCCTCTACAGCCTCCTCGGAGCCCTCGACGCGATCCGGGACGGCATCATCCTGCCGGGCAGTAGCGTCCTGATCGCCCACACCGGCGGCGCCGGCTACTGCCGGCACACCCCCTACCAGCCCGAACACATCCTCCAGGCCGACACCGCCGCACCCCAGATCGCCAAGCTGCTGGACGGACAGAAACGCTAGCCATGGCGCTCACGAACGGTGCGCAGCTCCTTCAGTCCCCTCTATGACCGACCCGCGGGTACTTGGCGTGACAGGCCACGCCGAGTGTCTGCGCCCCCTCGCCCGCGGTATCACCCCGACCCTCGCCGGTGCTGCACGGTCCGTTACCCGGTTGCTCGTTCGCGCGGCGGCGTGGAGGATCCGGGATCGGATGGACGCACGGCGCGAGCACGGCGGAAAATTGGGGGGATTGGGCGTGGAAGACGGGCGGCGGGTCGATCGCCTCATGGCGGCGATCGGGGCGTGGGACATCGGGGCCGTCGAGGCGCTCGTGGCGGCGGGTGCCGACGCGCGCATGCCGCTTCCCGACGGAGGCACACCACTCGAATTCGCTGTCGAACAGGGCTCGCCGGCCCTGTTCGACGCGGCCCGGGGCCAGTGGCCGGCCGCGTCCCTGACACAGGCCGACCGGGCCCGCCTCCTGACGCTGGCCCGCCAGTGGTACGAGACCGGCGTGCAGGAGATGCTCCGACACCGCTCCGCGGCGGCCCTGGGCCAGGCCAAGATCACCCCGGTCGCCGACGGAGAGTGGGACTGGGTCGAGGAGGTGGCCCTCGGCGGGCACAGGGTCCGGGCCGGGCACGGCGCGCTGCTCACGACCTTGGAATGGGAGTCGCGGATGCTGACCCCGGTCGGCGAGCTCATCGACCGCGCCGTCCGCCACACCCGTGCGTCCTGGGACGAGGACCTGGACCACGTCGACCGGGCCGCGTCCCTGTGGGTGCTCGCCTCCCGCTACAGCTGGGAGACCTGGACGGCCGTCACCGACCACCGACGCCACCCGGATCCGCAACGGCGCAGGTTCGCCGCCCAGTTCCTCCGCCTCGCCCTGCACCACGAGGGAAGCCGCCGCAACTCCTACGCCAAGGACACCGCCCGGGTCCTGGACGAGTGGGCCGGATCCGAGCAGGAGCCGACGGTCCTGGAGGCGCTGCTGCGCACGTGCGCGGACGCGGACCTCGCCGACGAGCGCGTCGAGGAGATCCTCCTCGCCTGCGCGACCCATCCCGACGCCCGAGTACGCCGTGCAGTGCCCCTGGCCGTACGGGAGGTCACCGAGCCCATGGCCCAGGCCCTGCTCGCCCTGGCCCGGGACCCGGACGCCCAGGTGCGGGCCCGCGCGGCCAACGAGCTCAGCGGCGTCAGCCGCCCACCCTCAGGCCTGGCGCGCCGCAGCCTGCTGTTCTCGAGGCTCTGACCGGAGTTTCGTGAATCTCATGGCTGGGTGAGTATGCGGGTGCGGAGGAGGTCGAAGGAGGCCCGTCCGTACATTGCTCTCTTGAGTGTTTTCACTCGGTTGACGTGTCCTTCGACGACGCCGGAACTCCAGCTGAGGGTCAGTCCGGCGGTGACGGCGTCCAGGTCGCGGCGGAGGAAGCCGGCGAAGCCGCTGACCGGTTTCGGGGCGTCGGTCTAGGGCGTGTCTGATGGCTCTTGTCCGGAGGGTGGATCTGCTGCTGTTCCGGGCAGGGGCCTGGCATGGTGCGTCGGCATGAACTGAGCAATGC